>CAKTTL010000004.1 GCA_934615235.1 uncultured Clostridia bacterium | reverse complement strand
GCCGTGATGGAGCCTCAGGGAATTTTTCAGATACACCCTAGTTGATTTCAAGAAACCCGCGGCAGCGCGCGCCGTCGTTTTCCGCTTCGACGTACAGCATATGATAACCGCCTTCGGCAAGCACGTTTACGGTTGTACCGGCAGGCAGCGTACAGAGCGCGCCGGCGCGGTTGACCGGATCGTCGAAAAGGGCGGTTTCGCGGGAAAGAACGAGCGCCGCGCTGTCAAAGGAAAGCGGCGCGGCCTCGGCGAGAGCAATTTCCAGCGGCTCGATTCCAGCGGCTTCCACCCAGCCGGTACGGAATTTTCCACTGCTCGTTTCGTAAAGCACAAACAGCCAGCCGTCCGCGCAGCCCAGCACGCCGAACGGTGCGTTGAGCGAAACGGCAGCTTTGCCGTTTGCCGCGCGCAGCGCGCTTGCGGAGGGTGCGGAATAGACGGGAACGCTCGTTTCAATTTCCGGCGAGAGATAAAGCATTTCGCCGCCCGCGAGGGTTTCAAAATCGTCCGTCAGATCAGGGAGGGAGGCCGGAAGATGAACTTCAGAACGCTCGGAACTTATCTGAATATAGAGTTTGTAAAGCAAAGAGGGCGAGAGCGCTGCGGCGCTTCGGTCAATGCGCTGAAAGACCAGCCCGCGCCAGGTTCCAGTCGCTTCGGGAGGATATCTGTAAACCACCAGATAATCGTCGTGAATTTCAGCAATGCTGAAATCTGTCCGACTGTAGCTCTGATAAAAATCAACCTGCCATTCGCCGCCGGGCTTGCGCGAAAGCGAGATATTGACGCTGGGGATTTCTTCGCCCGCAAGGATGGTCAGATGCGTCGCGTCGCCGTACAGGATCACGGGCAGCGACGTTGCGGGGATGAGGTCGTCCCGCTCCCAGACGGTCGTCCACGCGCCGTTCTGCAGGCGCTGGAATTGCAGCGTATGCAGACTGCGGTCTTTCAGGAGCGCAAAGCGCTCTGAATCCGAGACGGAACATTCCGCCTCGAGCGTTATCATCGAGCGCGTTTCGCCGTCCAGCTCGTCGATTGCGCGGTCGAGCCGTACGGTATCGATTGCGCAGCTGCCCTCGGCGGTTACCGTCGGGCGCAGGTAGGCGCCGCTTCCGTACGGGCCGTCTGGGTTGTACGGAAATTCATAGAGCAAGGTGCCGTATGCATCCTTGAAGAAGACGGTCAGATCCCGGTTCGCGCGGACTGTGACGGTGATCCGCTCGAGCTCTTCGCCGGTATCCTTGCGCGTTTTGACCATCGTCAGCGTGCCCGGGCCCTTGCTGTCGCGGCCGAGCGCAATGTCGTTTTCCGTCAGATAGAAATCCTTCGCGCCTTCTTCAGCCTGCCAGGTACGGGTATAAAGAAAGCGCTCGCCATTTTCCAGCGTTTCGCGCGTGCCGAAGGAATGATCCGGCCAGGGCTCCGAATCGAACGCGCTAATGAGCAGATTAGAGGCGACGACCGGCAGGGGAGAGCTTTCGATATTTTCCTTGCCGATCGGCTCCGTGCGGCCGAGTCTGTCGAGATAGGCCTGCGCCTGTTCGGTCATCTGTCGGTTGATCTCCTCGCCGCAAGCGGTGCTGAAAAAAAGCTTTTCGTAGCGTTCTGGAAAGATGAATGGGATTTCGTTGTAATCCTCAATTTCCAGCAGCGCCTTCAGCCGCCATTCGCTGCCGATTTTCTGCGCGACAATCGTATACGGCGCGCCGAAGGTGCCGCTCTGGCAGACGAACTGGCCGCCGATAAACCCGAAACGCCCGAAGCTGGCGGTCAGGTAAATCTTCATTTCGTAGCCGTTCGTCTCCGTGCCGAGCACATGATGCCCTTCCGCCGAGAATTCATATTCGGGGCGGGGATACTGGTTTGCGTAGGCGATGAACGTATCGTGAATGAGCTGCTCCGGGATTTCCTCCGCCAGGGAGACGGGCGCAAGCCCGGCAAATAATACCGCAAGGGTCAGCAGAAAACAGACGGCTTTTGCGTGCATGGAACGGCGCCTTCCTTTCTCTTTTGCAGTCGATATCTATAAGACGAGCGGCCGCAGCGGATGCTTCCTTGAAATGAAGATGAACTGCATAAAATTTCCGTAAAGCGTGTTCTGAAAGGGAAAGATATGCTATACTGTAAGCGCGTTAAGCAACGAAGCGAGGAGGAGAGCCGTGTTTCGCGAAAGAATTAAAAATTCACTGAACTGGGGCGTTACCATTTTCCTGGTGATCGCGTGCTCCATTTTGTTCTATTTTCTGCTGGAAAACCTGACGGAGATCAATAACGTGATCAAGAAGGTTCTCGGCGTACTCGCGCCGGTTACCTGGGGGCTTGTGATTACGTTTCTTCTCAACCCGCTGATGCAGCGAATCGAGGGACTGCTGGCGAAGATTCCCGCAAAATTTCCCCGTGCGGAAAAGACGCGCAGGCGCGTCAGCCGGACGATCGGCATTGTGCTGAGCGAGATCTTCCTGCTGGCGATTCTCATTTTTTTGATTCGCATTCTGCTGCCGCAGCTGATCGACAGCGTGCGCATGCTGGTTACGAATATCGGCGATTATGTAAACGGGCTGGAAACATGGCTTACGCCGTACCTTGCCAAAACAAACGACGCGGTGCGCACGTATGTTGATTCCGCGATCGAGCAGGTTCGGGGCTGGATCACCGGTTTTGTGCAGAACGATTTTATGAAACTGGTCGGGAATCTGACGAGCGGCGTGGTGCTGGTCGGCCGGACGCTGTATAATTTCATCCTTGGCGTAGTGGTTTCAATTTATCTGCTCGCGTCCAAGGAGCGACTGGTCGCACTGTCGAAGAAGTGCGTGTGCGCGCTGTTCAAGCCGGATCGCGCGAATCGTATTTTCTCCATCACACGCGAAGCAAACGATATGTTCCGCGGGTTTATCGTCGGGAAAATCCTGGATTCGGCGATTATCGGCGTGCTGTGTTTCCTGGGTATGACGATTTTGAAACTTCCGTTTGTGCTGCTGGTCAGCGTGATCGTCGGCATTACGAATGTGATCCCGTATTTCGGGCCGATTATCGGCGCGGTGCCGAGCGTTTTCCTGATTCTGATGATCGATCCGATCAAGAGCCTCGTATTTCTGATTTTCGTCATCATCCTGCAGCAGCTGGACGGCAACCTGATCGGCCCGCGCATTCTCGGCGATAAAACCGGCGTTTCTTCGTTCGGCGTGCTGTTTTCGATTCTCGTGGGCGGCGGCTTGTTCGGGTTTGTCGGCATGCTTGTCGCCGTGCCGACATTTGGACTGGTTTTCCGGCTTTGCAAGCGGTTCGTGGAGAAGAAACTTGCGGGCCGCCATATGCCGCTTTCAACGAACGAATATACCAACCTCGACTACGTGGATGTCGGCGAAGACGGAAAAGCCAGTCTCGCGCCGATGAAGCCGGCCGCGCCGAAAGCCAAAAAGAAAAAGGGAGAGAAATGAACAGAACCCCGGCCGCAAGAAAACGGCCGGGGTTTGCTTTACGGTTCGTCGTGCGCGTCGTGTGTGGCATAGAGCGAGGAGAGAGATTCGTCCTCCTGCTCCGTCTGCGGCGGAGCCGCCTTTAATCCCGTGCATTCCGTCATGGAAGCCACTTTCTCAAGATTATAGAACGGGTCGTCGGACATACGCCATTTTTTCTTTTTCACAGCCGTTCACCTCCCGCGCCTATTCTGTGCGGAAAGCGTGCGCGTTACGCCTTTTTCGGCAGAATCATGCCAAAGAGCCCGCCTGCGGCGACGCCCATGCCGAGATCGGCCAGATAAGCCGTGGGGGAAAGCGTTAGCCCGCTCAGGAACGCGTAGCTCACCACACCGACGGCCATGTACGCCAGCCCCACGGCGGCGCCGCGCAGCGTTGTGCCGCTGCCGCCGGAACGAACGGCCGCGCGCGTGCCGACGAACACAGCCGCCAGCTTTAACGCCTGATTCATTACGGAAATAACCGTTTCGCTCGGCGAAAGCCATTTGATTGCCAGCGCGGATACCACCACGCCCAGCACGGTCACCGCGACGGCGGCGAGCAATCCGCGCAAAAGCGCGCCCAGCACGTTTGTTTTTTTCACGCTTCTGCGCGCAGTTGCAGCGGAAGCCGTTTCCTTCGCCATAAGATTTCCCTCCTTGCGCGGGCGTTATTGAGTGATGTCGGAACCATATCGCGCTGCGCGCGATTTTTCGAGCCCGTCCGCTTTCAAAATATGCGCAGGGGAGGAAGATCATGCGGGGCTAAATTGAGATTTCCTGACGCAGAATTGCCGGAAAAGACGCTCTGATGGAGTTTCAGGAAATTTTCAGATACACCCCAGGCAAATGGAAAAGCCGCCGGAGGATTTCCCCGGCGGCTTTTCCGCTCCCATGAGACCTATGAACTCAAACCAGCTGTTCGGAATCGTTCTCAATAGAGACTTCGTCCACGCTGCGGATCGCCCAGCGGGCGAACACGAGCTTGACTTTGTCAGCGCCAACGGCGAGGGTCACGTTATCGTCCTTGATACCGACGATCGTGCCGTGAATGCCGCCGATCGTGGTCACGCGGTCATTCACCTTCAGCGCGGCGAGCATATCCTTAACCTTCTTGTCCTTCTTGCGCTGCGGCCGAATCAGCATGAAATAGAACACCACAACGATCAGCACCAGCGGCAGCATTGAAGTGATCAGAGCCAGCACACCGCCCTGAGCGGTGGCGTCCGCAGTGGTTCCCGCGGCCGCGCCGGCGTCTTCGGCCATCGCGGAAGCGAACATGAAAAGTTTCGTCCAGTCCATTCTTTACACCCCTCCTGATATTTACCCTTATATTATACTCTCAATCCATATCGCTTTGCAATGATGAATTTCGCCGCAAATATGAATAAACTATTAAATCTGGATGATTTCGGATGGCTTTCCGGGAAGGAGTCAGTTCAGCATCACCTGACCGCCCGTCACCGGGATGGCCTGGCCGGTTTCATATTTCTGCTCAACGCAGTAGAAGATGGCGCGCGCCACATCCAGCGGCAGGCAGCCGCGGTTCATGGGCACCTTTGATTCGTAATAGCGCTTCACGTCCTCGGTCGTTTTCGCGCCGGGCACCTTGCCGGCCTTGAGATACTGCACGAACAGCCCGCGCTCCGGATCCATCCACAGCGGGCCTTCGAGGTAATTGCCGGGGCAGACGGCATTGACCTTGATGTTATATGCGCACAGTTCGAGCGCAAAGCTTTGCGTCAGACCGATGCCGCCGAATTTGCTGCCTGCATAGGCGAAATTCTTGTTGCTGCCTTCCAGGCCGGATTTGGAGTTGACGGTAATGATATCGCCCATCCAGTCCGAATCGGCTTCGTGCTGCGCCTGCATGATGATGGCGGCGTATTTCGCACAGAGGAAATAACCGGTGTAATTGATGTCTGTGACGAAATCGAAATCCCTGCGTTCCATCTGCGAGAGGGGGCCGGAACGGACGACGCCCGCATTGGAGACGAGAATATCCAGCCCGCCGAGCGTTTCGACCGTCTGCGCCATCAGCGCGGCGACGCTCTCTTCATCGGCGACGTTTACGGCGATGCTGATCGCGCGCTCGCCGAGCTCCTTCGCGACGCTTTCGGCCAGCGGGGCGTTCAGATCGGCGATGACGATCGACGCGCCTTCCTTGTACATTTCCTCGGCAATGCCTTTGCCAAAGCCCTGCGCCGCGCCCGTTACAACGGCGATTTTGCCCGCCAGACGGCCTGTTCCCGCAGGACGGGTGTGAATACGCTGCTTTGCCAGCTCGCACCATTTGGTCATATCAACCGACATGTAAAAAACCTTCTTTCTCCAGGGTGTATCTGAAAAAATCCCTGAGACTCCATCACAGCGTCTTTTCCGTTATTTCGGCGTTGGAAAATCTCAATTTAGCCCCGCTAAACCTTCGGTCTTCCTCCTTGAACGGACGAAAAATCCGCTCGTGCTGTCGCCTCTTCCTTTTTCAGATACCCCTACGATCTTGCTTTGCCTTTATCTTACAGGCTGCGCTTTGTTTCGTCAAGGCGCAAAGCGCCGTTTTCCCGTAACAGACGCGAGCTTTATGCGGTAGACGCGCGTGATTCCCAGCGCGATGCATGTCGAGCCGTCGAAATTCGGGTAGCCGCAGTGCTCCATGAGCAGCGTCACGCCATGCGCCGCCTCTTTATCGCTGCAAATTTCGGCTGTGCCGAAGCCGATTATGCTTTCATAGTCAGCTGTGACGCTGTTGCCCGTGCCGCGGTAGCCGTGCATCAGACTCGCTTCCACGCAGACGCGCGGATCCTTTGCGAGCAGATCATGCTTGCGTCCTTCCTTCGCGCCGTGAAAATATACGACGATCTGCCCGTTTACAACTTCGAAGCCAAAGGATACCGGAACCACATACGGGCCGTTTTCGCCCGTCATGCCGATATGCAGCGTGTCGCAGCGGCCGAGCAGCGCGACGATTTCGTTGAAGTCTTTGATTTCACGATCCGCTTTACGCATGCGCTTCCTCCCTGGCGTACAGTTCGCGCAGCAGCGCGATTTCGGCGGCGTAGCCCGCCTCGTCGTTCGGCGTTTCCAGGATAAACGGCAGACCGCGCAGCGCGGGATGGCGGATGACGCGCACGATCGCCTCCAGCGACATCTGGCCGTCGACGATTTTGGCATGCCGATCCTTGTGCGAGGAGAGGCCGTACATGGAGTTGTTCAGATGCACCGCCTTCAGGCGGGAAAGACCGATTGTTTTGTCAAACTCCATCAGCACGCCGTCGAGGTCGTTTACGATATCATACCCGCCGTCGAGCACGTGACAGGTATCGAGGCAGACGCCCATGTGTTCGTTGAGCGTGACGCGATCGAGAATTTCGCGCAGCTGTTCAAACGTCGTGCCGATTTCGCTGCCCTTGCCGGCCATCGTTTCCAGCAGAACCGTCGTGTGCATGTCGGGAAAGAGGACTTCGTTGAGCACTTCCGCCGTTTTCGCAATGCCGGTTTCAACACCCTGCCCCACGTGACTGCCGGGGTGGAAGTTGTAATACTGCCCCGGCGTATGCTCCATGCGCTGCAGATCGTCGGCGAAAACAGTGTGGGCGAACTCGCGTACGTTCGGCTTTTCCGCGCAGGGGTTGAGCGTATAGGGCGCGTGCGCCACAATTTTATCAATGTCGTGCTCCGCGCAGAAAGCATGGAAGGCGGCGATATCGCTTTCCTCAATCGCCTTGGCCGAGCCGCCGCGAGGATTACGCGTGAAGAAGGCGAACGTGTTGGCGCCCAGCGCAGCGGCGCGCTCGCCCATGGTCAGATAACCGCCGGAAGAAGAAATATGGCAGCCGATTCTCAGCATGAAAATCCCTCGTTTCTTCGTGATATATTCTCTCATTACCCTGTATTATAGCGGCTGAAACTGCGCACGGCAAGCAAAAAAGAATAGGCAGGCGTGCGTTTTTATGCTATAATCGATATGATTATGGAATTGTGAGGGCAGAGCAATGGAAGACGCAAAGCAGGCAAAACTGATTCGTATGACGACCGAGCCGGTTGAAAAGCTCGTCGTTCGCATGGCCGTTCCGACGATTATCTCCATGCTGGTGACGGCGCTTTACAACATCGCCGATACGTTTTTCGTTGGCCGCATCGGCACGACGGCAACGGCGGGCGTAGGCCTGATCCTGCCGATCATGTCGATCATTCAGGCGTTCGGTTTTTTCTTCGGTCAGGGGTCGGGCAATTTTATTTCGCGCGCGCTGGGCGCGCAGGATGACAGCGACGCCGAAAACATGGCGGCGACGGGCAACATCTGCGCGTTTCTCTTTGGCGCGATTATCCTGGCCGTCGGGCTGATTTTTAACGAAGGCGTGCTCAAAATCCTCGGCGCGGCGCCGGGGAAGGTCGCGGCGGATACGATTCAGAGCGCGCGCGATTATATGAATATCGTCCTCATCGGCGCGCCGTTTATGTGCATGAGCTGCGTGCTGAACAATCAGCTGCGTTTCCAGGGCAACGCGTTTTTCTCGATGATCGGTCTGGTTTCGGGCGCGGTGCTCAACTGCGTGCTCGATCCGCTGTTCATTTTCAATTTGAATATGGGCGTTTCCGGCGCGGCGCTGGCGACGATCATCAGCCAGATTTTCAGCTGCGCGCTTTTGTATATCGGCACCCTGCGCAGCGACAGCCTGAAAATCAAACTGCGCAATTTCCGGCCTACGCTGTTTTATCTCAAGAATATTGCCATTGGCGGCGCGCCTTCGCTTTTCCGGCAGGGGCTTGCCAGCGTAGCGACGCTCTGCCTGAATACGTCGGCCGGCGCGGCGGTTGCGCCCGAAATGGCCGATGCCGCGATTGCGGCGTTCTCCGTTGTGGGCAAGGTGATGATGTTCGGCTTCTCGGCGCTGCTCGGCTTTGGACAGGGGTTTCAGCCGGTTTGCGGGTTCAACTATGGCGCAAAGAAATATGGCCGCGTGCGCAAGGCGTACGTGTTCTGCCTGAAGCTGGGACTTGCGTTCATGCTGGTGGTTTCCTGCCTGGGCTATGCGTTTGCGGATCAGCTGATTGCGCTCTTCCGCAACGATCCGGACGTTATTGCGTTCGGCCGCATTGCGATGCGCTGTCAGTGCTGCACGTTTACGCTGATGACGGTCGTCATGTGTACGAATATGCTGTATCAGAACATTGGGCGCGTCGTCGGCGCGACGCTGCTGGCCGTCGCCCGTCAGGGGCTGATGTTTATTCCCATGGTGCTGATTCTGCCGCGCATTTTTTCCGAACCCATCTGGGGCGTGTATCTCGCGCAGCCGGCGGCCGATCTGTTTGCCTTTGCGCTGGCCGCACCGCTGGCGGTGAAAATGTATAAGGAATTGAAAACGCTTGAGGCGCAGCAGGAAGCCTGAACGGTAAAATAAAAAGCGGAGTGCATGTCACTCCGCTTTTTTAGTTCGAATCAGATAAGTATTTACCTTGTAAGGAATCTCGCGAATCAGTTCGGCGTTTTCAACGGAAATGTCCAGCTGTTCGCCGACAATGTCCAGAAAGGTTTGCGCGTCAAACAGGAACGGGATTTCAATCACAAGCGATGCTTCCGGATTGGCGGGCGGGGTCAGATAATTCACGCCGTTCAGCGCGTCGAGCAGGTTCCAGCTGCTGTCCACGAGCCAGATGACCTGCTCGTAATTCGGCAGCTCGGTAAACAGACGACTCAGGTTTGAATCGAATACAATCAGATCGACAGGGCCTTCGTCGAACGCGTCCGTGCATTCGGTGATGGGCGTAACTTCGCGATAGAGGTAGTTCGGCCCGGCGCGATACATCCCGAAGGCTGAAAGCGCCAGCACCGCCGCGGCCAGCAGGCAGGCCTGCACAGCCCTGCTGCGGCAAAGCTGACGGATCACAAACGCAATCGCGCAGGCGAGCGTCAGCGCAAGCGACGGATACAGACACATTACGTAGCGATCGACCTGATAGGGCGCGATCTGCATCACGATAAGAAAATACCCGACCGCAGGACAGAGCACGAGCAGCCAGCGGACAAGCGCGGCGCGAACGTCCGGTTTGGGTTCCGCGACGGGATTCTTCTTTCCGGCGCGAAGCGCCGCAAAAACAGCCGCCGCCCCAATCAGCCCTGCCAGCGCGAGCGCCAGCTTTCTGCTGCCGCCCAGCAGCGAGCCGGAGAGAATGGCGCCATATTCTTCAATGTGTTCCGCGAACTGGGCGAAGTTTGCGTTTGCAAAGGCTTCCGTGCCGCGATAGCCGCCGAAAATATGATAGACCGAAACCGGCCAGATCACGAGGCTCGCGCACGCGGCCAGCAGCATCAGCCCGAGATAGCGCAGCGCATCCTTTCCGCGGCGGCGCGCCAGCATGCAAACGAGCGAGACGAGCGCCAGAAACGCCGAATAGATGATGAAATAGTATTGCGTGTAAAACCCGAACACGTTGACCAGCACAAGCTGCCACGTCGTGCCGCGCGAAGCGCGCCAGCCTTCCTCCTGCAGCCGCAGGTGACACGAAAGCGCCCAGCAGCAGAAGAACGTCAGCACGGCGTACATGCGAAACAGCACCGCGGTAGATACGAAGCCGCAGCTCAGCCCGTACAGCGCGACGGAGGCCAGCGCCAGCGTTTCTCCGCCGAAGCGGCGCGCGATGCGGTACAGCATTACGCATGCCAGCAGCAGGAAAACGATATTCACGGCAAACGGATACCAGTTGGAATATGTGCCGGGGAAGAACGAACAGATCAGGTTGAGCAGCAGGTAGTACAGCGGCGGGTGTACGTCGCTGGCCTGATTGGCGTAAACGGTCAGCAGGCGCGAGAACAGGTTCCCATCCGTGACGGTTGCATGACGGACGAAATGTTCCGCGCCGTTCACCCAGGCCATTTCGCCAAGCGTCGGCGCGTAGTTCTCGCTGTATATCGTATACCATGGCGAATCCTGTCCGTTGCGGAGATAATCCAGCCCGATCGTGAACACGTTGCGGATGGACGAGAAAAAGCCGCCGGTAAATACGTGATCCAGGCAGAATTGCCGCAGCCCGCCCGGTTCGTAGAACAGGGTGCGGTATTCCCAGTCGCCCTCGCCGTTTGCAAGCGAGAGCGACAGCCCTTCGTCAAGGTGATAGCCGGATTTCTGCGTCAGAAACCAGCCGGCAAGCGCGGTGATGACGAGCAGCAGCGCGCAGAGCCGCAGCGCCGCCGCGGTCTTCTTTTGTTTCATGAGAACGTTTGCTCCCTTCTCACAGATCGGCCAGCAGCTCGGTCAGGATGCCGTAGCAGCGCTCGTAGGAGGCAAGGTTCAGCCGTTCGGCGGGGGTGTGTATATCTTCGGCGAGCGCGCCGAAGGTGACGATATCCAGCACCGGAATCTTGCCTTTGAGCACGCCGGTTTCGAGTCCGCCGTGCGTTGCCGCCTCGGTAAGCGTCATGCCATAACGGGCGAAGACCGCGCGCAGCGCTTCGCGCAGGGGCGAGTTCTTTTCATATGCCCAGCCGGGATAATCGTTGGAAACGGCAGCCGCTGCGCCCAGCAGGGCGGCGGTATCCTCGATGCGCCGGAACAGCTCGCGGCGCGCCGTATCCATCGGGCTGCGGATGCTGAAGAGGAACGAGGCGTGTCCGTTTTTCAGCGTGAAACGGCCGAGGTTGAGCGAAATAACCGGCAAATCCGGAATATCCGGCGACATGGCCTGCAGGCCGTTGGGTAGCAGGAAGCCGAGACGGATCAGGCGCGCGCTTGCATCTTCCGTCAGCGTACGCGCGACGGGCGAAATGGGCGTGAGCGTGGCCTGCAGTCCGGGATCGGCTGCGCCAAGCTCTGCGGCGACGGCGGCGCGTTCCGCTTCGATCGTTTCCGTCAGCGCCTGCGGATCGCCCGCACAGGCGAAAATCAGCTCACATTCGCGCGGAATGGCGTTTTCCTTCAGGCCGCCGTGGATTTCACAAAGCAGCGGCTTAAAACCGCGGCGCAAAAGCGCCTCGAAAATCCGGCAGGCAATCCGGTTGGCGTTGCCGAGCCCTTTGTGAATGAATCCGCCGGAATGGCCGCCGCGCAGGCCGGTGAGAAACAGGCGATAGGAGGGCGCGGCGTTTTCCTGCGTTTCGCCGTCGAATTCAACGTGCGCGCGCATGCCGCCGGACGAGGAAACGAGCGTAACCGTTTCGCCGTCGCTGTCGAGGTTGATCATCCGCTTCGCCGTCAGCTGCGACGCGTCCAGATGCATCGCGCCGCACAGGCCGACTTCCTCCTGCACGGTGAAGACGCATTCCAGCGGCGGATGCGCGAGCGTGTCGTCGTCCAGAATGGCGAGCATCATCGCGACGCCCTGGCCGTCGTCGCCGCCGAGCGTGGTGCCGCGGGCGCGAAGCCAACCGTCTTCAACGAAAAGCTCAAGCGGATCGCTGGAGAAATCGTGCGCAAAATCCGCATTCTTTTCGCAGACCATATCGGTATGTGCCTGCAGCATGACGGGCGCGTGCGACTCATAGCCCGCGGACGCAGGTTTGCGGAGAATGACGTTGTTCATATCGTCGCGATAGAAGGAGAGACTGCGCGCTTTCGCGAATTCGACAAGCCAGTCCGCGACCGCGCCTTCGTTATACGATCCGTGCGGGATCGCGCAGAGCTGCTCAAAAAAGCGGTAAATCGCCAGATCCTGATTTAAAACAGACATTTCGCTTGCTCCTTTTCTCAAATCCCTTCTAGGGTGTATCTGAAAAATTCCCTGAGACTCCATCACGGCGTCTTTTCCGCCATTTCAGCGTCGGAAAATCTCGATTTAGCCCCGCTAAACCTTCGATTTCCCTCCTTGAACTGACGAAAAATCCGCTCGTGCTGTCGCCTCTTCCTTTTTCAGATACACCCTAGCGCGTGCCGCCGCCGGAACCGCCGCCAGAGAAACCGCCGCCGCCCGAGGAGGAAGAGCTGCCGCCGCTCCCTTCGCTGCGCCGCTCTTCTTCAACGCGGTGCATCTCGCCGTAGCTGTAATCGTAATAATACATCGAATACCAGTAGTACGAATCCAGTTCGTTCCAGTCGTAAGTCATTTCCAGATAGAAGCGGCGGATTTGTGCGAGCGTTTTATCCTTCAAATCGAACAGCAGCGCGTAGGCGTAGCAATCCTCCGGCGCGAGCGGGAAGGAAGGCGCTTCAGCGTTTTCGTCGGTGAGCAGCCGCTTGACAAGCAGCAGGCGGGCCAGCTCACGTTCGCCGTTTTCGGTGAGACGCTTGAAACTGCCGCACGGCGCGCCGTTGAAGCAACCGGCATCTTCGAGCCAGTATTTGCCGGTTTGCTCGCAGCGCTCGACAAGATGCCGCATGTCCTCGGGGTTGTTGCGGAAATAGCGCTTCGCGCTCTTGGCGGTCAGCAGACCGTCCTCATCGGCCGCGAGCAGCAGACAGTCGTAAAGCCACGCTTCGGGGCTTCCGGCATGCTGTGGAGCGTGATCGAAATAAAGGGGCGTCTTATCGAGCGGGCCGCCGTCTGCGCCGTTTTCTTCGGGAACCAGACAGCCGTCGCGCAGCAGACGCATCAGCATTGCGCCGATGACCGCGCCTTCTTCGCTGACAATGCCAAAGAGCCGGCCGAGCTCCCAGGAGGCGGGGAGGTTTCCGTCTGCGGGGAGCGCATCCAGCGCGCCGTGGCGCGCACAGATTTCGGCCATTTTCTTTTGACGTTTCTTTTGACGGATTATGGCAATTCCCGCAATCACCAGAATTCCGCCGACGGTGGCCGCGATGATCGAAACGATTTCGCCGCCGGTCAGATCGTCGTCTCCGTAATCGCTGCCGTTCATGGCAGGATCCTTGACGTTTTCTTCAAACGTACCGTCCACACGCATTTCGGGAACGAGAATGCCGGGATTCATTTCCAGCATGATAATCACGCTGTCGCTGTCGGAAAGCGGCGTGTCCGTCCAGGCGTATACGCCGCCCTGCTCAAACTCGATCTGCCCGTCGAAGCCAAACGCCCAGGCGGCGCTGTTATCGACGGAAAGCAGATCGCTTTCCGCTTCAATCCAGACGGTCACGTCCGTAGGCGTGATATTCATGTCGCGATTGACAAACATGAAGTTGAAACCGTCGGCCTCATCGAAGCTGCGGACGAGGTTTTCAACGGTGTAGGAGACAGTGTATGTGCGATCGCCGTAATCGGTGATGCCCCAGCAGATTTCAAACCCGTTGCCGGTGCGGCGGATACCGCAGCGTTCGGATTTTTCTTCGAACGACGCGTCGACGTCCCATTCGTCCAGCGTTTTGTACGCGCCCTCGTCGCTGGAAACGGTCAGACCGTATACGTCGAGATAGCCCGAATCCCGTATGGGGATATAGCACTCCGTCCCCTCGGTAAAGCGTCCGCGCCAGGTTTGCGTCACAAGCGCGGAACCGTCGCGGTAGAGCATCACGTCGATATCAATGTTCGAAACCCGGTTGGATGCGAAGGCGCACGGCGCAAGCAGCAGACAGAGCGCAAGCGCGAGCGCAACGGCAGGAAAACGACGTTTCATCTGGGAGCTTCTCCTTTATAAAATGATGGATAACGAGAAATAATTCTCCATGCGGCGCATAATTCCTCTGAATCCGGGCGCGGGGAACGAACTTTCTCAAGCCGCGCGGCAGGGATTTTTTACCGCTCTGTAGAAAAGAATCAGGAGGAGCTTTGCGTTCCTAAATTGAGAAAGAAAAGCGGTGAAACGATGACGGAATATCAGAGCTTCATTCTCGATACCGTGGCGAAAACGTCTCCCTATGTGGCGCAGCAGCTGCAGAAAGAGCTGAACCGGCAGCATCGCACGATCGAGCTGATTGCGAGCGAAAACTACTGTTCCGAGGCGGAAATGGCCGCCGCGGGCTCCTGGGCGGCGTGGAAATACACCGAGGGCTATCCTCCGGCGCGCCCGACGGGAAACAAGGGGCGTTATTACGGCGGCACGGAGGTGTTCGACGCGGTCGAACAGTACGCCTGCGAAAAATGGCTGGAAGCGTTTGATGCGAAGGAGAATTATCACGTAAACGTTCAGCTTTCCGACGGGTCAAGCGCGAATCTGGCGGCGTATATGGCCGTGCTGCAGCCGGGCGATACGGTTCTTTCGATGGATCTGAACCACGGCGCGCACCTGACGCACGGTTCGCCGGTAAATTTCAGCGGCAAGCTTTACAAAATGGAGTTTTACACCACCGATTCCGCGGGATATATCGACATGGACGACGTGCGGCGCAAAGCGCTTGCCTGCCGCCCAAAGGCGATTATCTGCGGCGCGTCGGCGTACCCGCGGGTGATTCCGTTCGACCGCTTCCGCGAAATCGCGGACGAGGTGGGCGCGTATCTGATCTGCGATACGTCGCATATTTCCGGACTGATCGTTTCGGGCGATCATCCCAGCCCGTTCGCGGCCGGAGCGGATATTGTAACGACGACGACGCATAAGACGCTTCGCTCCGAGCGCGGCGCGATGATTTTCTGCAGGAAAGAGCTGGCGAAAAAGATCGATTCCGCCGTTTTTCCGGGCACGCAGGGCGGCAGCCTGATGAATATGGTTTTCGCCAAGGCGATCGGCGCGGAGCTTGCGTGCGGCGCGGAATACCGCGAGTACATCCATCGCGTGGTGAAAAACTGCCGTGCGATGGCGGAAAAGTTTACCGCCCTGGGGCTGAACCTTGTAACCGGCGGCACGGACAATCATCTCTTGCTGATCGATTTGCCCGCAAGCGGCGCGGATATTTCCGGCAAGGCCGTGCAGGACGCGCTGGACAGCGTCTTTATTACGCTCAACAAGAACTGCGTGCCGGACGAAAAGCGTTCGCCCATGCAGACGAGCGGCGTGCGTGTCGGCACGGCCGCAATGACCACGCGCGGCTTTTCTGCCGATAATTTCCGCGAAACGGCGCAGATCGTAACCGACGCGATTCGCAGCCTTGCCGTTGGCAGGTTCGACGCGTACGCGGACAGCTATCGCGACCGCGTGGCGGCGCTGATTGCGCATTGCAACGACGTCGTGTGATTTTTTTCCGCGCTCTGCGCGGAAGAATTGCCAATACATTTCAGGAAAGGATGCAAGACACATGGAACGCAAAAACGCATGGGAAACCTATGATGAAAAACAGCTGAGCGCGCTGGAGGCCGTCTGCCGCCGTTATCGCGCTTTTCTCGACGCGGGCAAGACCGAGCGCGAATGCGCCGCGGAAACCATTCGCCAGGCGAAGGCGGCGGGGTATCGCGATCTCGACGCGGCGATTGAAGCGGGCGAGACGCTCAAGGCGGGCGATAAGGTTTACTGTAACGTCATGGGCAAGTCCGTAATGCTGTTTATTATCGGCCGTGAAAAGATGGAAAAGGGTCTGAACATTATCGGCGCGCATATCGATTCGCCGCGCCTGGATATTAAGCAGAATCCGCTTTATGAGGACAACGATATCGCATATCTGGACACGCATTATTACGGCGGCATCAAGAAATATCAGTGGGTGACGCTGCCGCTTGCGCTGCACGGCGTGGTGGTGAAGAAGGACGGCGCAGTCGTGAACGTCGCCATCGGCGAAAAGGACGATGATCCGGTGCTGGCGGTGAGCGATCTGCTGATTCATCTCGCGCAGGATCAGATGCAGAAAAAGGCCGGCGACGTGATCGAAGGCGAAGCGCTGAACCTGATCGTCGGCGGCAAGCCCGTCTGCGGCGAAGAGAAAGACAAGGTTAAGGCCGGCGTGCTGGCGTATCTGAAAGAGAACTACGGCATGGAGGAAGAGGACTTCCTTTCCGCCGAGCTGGAGGTCGTGCCCGCCGGGCGCTGCCGCGAACTGGGATTCGACCGCAGCATGATCATGGGCTACGGCCACGACGACCGCGTCTGCGCGTTTGCGCAGGTCGAGGCGATGATGAGCATGGACGCGATTCCCGAGCGGACCAGCTGCTGCGTGCTGGCCGATAAGGAAGAGATCGGCAGCGTCGGCGCGACGGGCATGCGCAGCCATTTCTTTGAGAATGCGCTGGCGGAGCTGATGTCGCTGTGCGGCGAAGAGGGCGAATTGAAGCTGCGCCGCGCGATGAAGAACAGCCGCATGCTCTCCTGCGATGTAAGCGCGGGATTCGATCCGAACTTTGCTTCTGTTTTTGAGGCGAAGAACGCCGCATTCCTAGGCCGCGGCGTGTGCTTTAACAAGTTCACCGGCTCGCGCGGCAAGAGCGGTTCCAATGACGCCAACGCTGAATTCCTCGGGCGGCTGCGCCGCACGATGGACGACGCGGGCGTGAACTTCCAGACGGCTGAGCTCGGCAAGGTCGACGTGGGCGGCGGCGGAACGATCGCCTATATCTGCGCGCTGTACGGCATGGAAGTGATCGACAGCGGCGTGCCGGTGCTCTCGATGCATGCGCCGTGGGAAATCGTCAACAAGGCGGACGTATACGAAGCAGCAAAAGCCTACAAGGCGTTTTTGATGGATTAAAAGCCAGGGGGAACCCTTCCTTTAGAAAAAGGAAGGGTTCCCCCTGGACCCTCTCCGAAGGAAACCTCTTGCGCCTGCGGGCGCAGGGTGAGGGTACGGAAGATTTACATTGCCCCGACGCCCCCTCCGGGCGGTGGGACAAATGGATGAAAGAAGCGGCTTTCTTAGAGGGGAGCGCGGCGGAAACCATCTTTTCTCTTACACCTGCGAGCACAGAGACAGACTACGGAAAATTTACAATGCCCCGACGCCCCTTCGGGCGGCGGGGCAAATGGATGAAAGAAGCGGCTTTCTTAGAGGGGAGCGCGAGGGGAACCTTCTTTCTCCAGAAAGAAGGTTCCCCTCGCACACAGACACAATGTTCGAATCCTTTCTCGCCCAACTTTCCCGATATGAAACGGTCATCCTGCACCGGCACAAGAATCCGGACGGAGACGCGCTGGGAAGTCAGATTGGGCTGAAACATCTCATAACGGAAAATTACCCGAAGAAAAGGGTTTATATGGTGGGCGACGCAGTGGGGCGGTATGCGTTCATGGATGACAGCGTGATGGATGAGACGCCGGATGCGGCGTATTGCGACGCGCTGGCTGTGATTCTGGATACGTCGGCGAAAGCGCTTATAAGCGACGAACGGTATACGCTGGCAAAAGCGACGGCGCGAATCGATCATCATATCTTCTGCGAAAAAATCGCGGAAACGGAAGTGACGGATAGCAGCTTTGAAAGCTGCTGCGGGCTGATTACTGCGCTGGCGATGGAAGCGGGCTGGAAAATGACGCCGCTTGCGGCGAAATCATTATTTACCGGCATGGTGACAGACTCCGGTCGGTTTCGCTATGACGCAGTGAACGCCCGCACATTCCGACTTGCGTCTTATTTAATGGAGCAGCCGATTGACACGAACGAAATCTATGGCGACCTGTATGCGGCGGATTTCGATCAGGTGCTGCTGCGCGCGCGCTATGCGCTGAAAATTCGCTTTACCGCGCATCATGTCGCCTATGTTTACGCTACGCGCGACGATGTGCGTGCGCTTGGGGCGGATACGTTTACCGTCTCGCGCGGAATGGTGAACGTGATGGCGGATATCCGCGGCGTGCACATCTGGGTCAATTTTACAGAAGACGAGAAGGGCGTGCTTTGCGAGCTGCGCTCGGACCGGACGAATATCAACCCGGTTGCCGTGGCGTTCGGCGGCGGCGGACATCAGAAGGCAAGCGGCGCGACCGTCGCGAACCGCGAAACCGCGATGCAAATGCTGGATGCGCTGGATAAGCTGGCGGAGGAAACGTGTTGAAGAAAGAGAAAATGCTGCCGATTCTGGAAAAGATTCGAGCATACGACAGGATTATGATTTTCCGCCATACCATACCGGACGGCGACTGCGTCGGCGCAAGCAAGGGACTCAAGCGGATGCTGCAGCTTTCCTATCCTGAAAAGCAGGTGCTGATCGTGGATGATGCGCAGGCGGAATATCTGAGCTTTTTAGGCCCGGACGACGCGCCTGTTGACGACGTGTTCTATCGTGATGCATTGGCCGTCGTGGTAGATACGGGATCGGCGGCGCGGATTTCGAATCAAAAATACGCGCTTTGCCGGGAAAAAGTCAAGATCGATCATCACCCGGATGTAGACAGATATGCGCAGACCGCATGGGTGGAAGAGGATTGCTCTTCGGCGTGCGAGATGATCGCCGCGCTATACGATACGTTTGCGGGTGAGCTGAAAATCGACGCGCAGGCTGCAACCTGTATTTTTCTCGGTATGATAACAGACTCGGGTCGGTTCCGGTTTCCTGGCGTAAACGGCGATACGCTGCGATACGCTGCGCGCATGTTGGACGCGGGTGTGGATACGCAGCGGCTGTACGCGCAGCTGTATCTGCGCGACTTTGCGTCCTTCCAATTCGAAGCGTATGTGCTGGAACATTTGCAGCGGACGGAAAACGGCGTGGCATACCTGTATGTAGATCGAGGGATGCAGGAGAAATTTGCTCTCTCGTTCGAGGATGCAAGCGCGTGTATCGGCTATATGGACTCGATTAAGGGGTGCCTGTGCTGGCTTGCGTTTATCGACGCGGCGGACGGATCGATCCGCGTGCGGCTGCGTTCGCGGTTTGTAACGATTAATGCGTTGGCCGAGCGGTTTCATGGTGGCGGGCATGCCTGCGCCAGCGGCGCGACGGTCTACAGCGGCGAAGAAATGCAGCTGTTAATCGCACAGGCCGATGAACTGGTGAAAGAATACAAGGTGAATCATTCGGAATGGCTGTAAAGCAAAAAAACAAGAAACCGACCGTGATTGCTTTTAACAGGAATCACGGTCGGTTTGTTTTTTATATGCATGCGTTTCGCGGCCCTTTACAGCTTTCACGAATGAAAAGCTTCGGTTGGAAAAGGTAGTATTCAAAGCCGGAGCTGCTTTTGCGGTTGTTGCAGAGGTTGTAGAGCACTTCGGTTGCTTTCTGACCGATTTCCGGAGTTTCATACGAAACCGACGTGAGCGGCGGGAAGGAGACGGTGCAGGAATCGCTGTTGTTATAGCCGATCACCCCAATATCGTCGGAAACGGAAAGGCCTGAATCGAGGATTGCGTTCATGACCTGAAATGCGCCGGAATCGCTGAAACAGAAGATCGCGTCGATATCCGTGTTCTGTATGAGAAGCTTCGCTTCTTCGTAATAGTTTAGCGGTTCCGCGTCGGCGCGCGGCATACGGATGATGGAGCGATTGATCGGCAGCCCGGCTTCCATCAGCGCAGACATGTAGCCCTGACAGCGATCGATACACGAGCTGTATTGACGATGGCTGATATACGCGATTTTGCGATAGCCGCGGCTGATAAAGTGTTTTGTGGCGATATAGCCGCCGTAGAAATTGTTCGAGGTGACAACGGGCGCGTTGATTCCATCGACGGAACGATTGCAGAAAAGAAACGGGATTTCCAGCTCCTGCAGGTTGCTGTACAGGCGCTGGTTTTCAGAATAGCTGCTGGTGATTACAGGAACGATGATGAATCCGGCGATGCCGGACTTTGCGAGACGACGCACAAAGCGCTCCTGTTTGAGAAAGTTGTTTTCGGAGGAGCAGAGAATAACGTTGATATTGAGCTGCTGCGCGGATTTTTCAATGGAACTGACGAGCGTATTATAAATCGGCTCAATGATATTCGGAACGATTACGCACCAGCTGCCTGCGTTTTGCTGCGCGATTTGCAGCGAAGAGGCGACATATGTGCCGCTGCCTTTGCGCGAGGTCAGCATTCCTTCGCGAACGAGTTCGCGAATGGCTTTATCAAGCGTTGTGCGTGTGGTGTCGAAACGGCGGCAGAGCGTCACGCGGTCGGCCAGCTTTTCGCCCGGAGTTGTGACCGCGATCAGATCCTGAAGCTGTTTTTTGATTTCGAGATATCGCAGCATTGTCAAAGCACCCTTTTTTGTGTGATGCATGCAGTATAGCAGAGCGCGGGAATGAATGCAAGGAACCGGAATTATCTCTATACAAAAAACGGTCAGGTTTTGAATTGCGGTCAAATCTGACTGATAATGTGATATGTTTGCCCGTTTTCTTTGCAAAATGTTGACTGCTATGTATGCACGGTTGTATAATCACCACATTGCATGGCATGACCAGTATAAAAATTATAAATCTAGTATAATAGCAGGGGAGATCAGGAAATGAACGATTCAAGCCGACGGCCGGAAACGCACGATATGGGAAGTCGCACGCTTACGCTGCCGCAATACGACGTGGTCGTCGCAGGGGGCGGACCGGCGGGAACGGCGGCGGCAATCGCCGCTGCGCGTCAGGGATGTTCCGTGCTCATGCTGGAAGCGACGGGCTGTGCGGGCGGCACTTCTACTTCGGGCGCGCTGCCGTTTTATCTGGGATATACGAACGGCTCGATCCCATTTCGCTGGATGTTGGAGCGGGGGCTTGCGTATAAAGACCTTCCGCATCCGCGCCGCGCGGTCGGCGGCATTTTTGAAGAAACATGGAAACGAATGGCTGCCGCAGGCGGCGGCGTAAAGCCCGGCGCAATGGGGCAGACAGACGAATATCCGGGACTGGACCGGCTGGGATGCCACGATGAATTTACGTTTGACATCGAAATCGGCAAGCACGTGCTGGATGAGATGCTGGTCGAAGCGGGCGTGACGATTCGTTATTATGCGCATGCGTTTGACGTGCGCAGAATGCGTGATGTGGTGGAAGGCGTTTATTTCGTCGATAAGAGCGGACTGCAATACGTTCCGGCGCGGACGGTGATTGACTGTACGGGCGACGCGGACATTGTGGACTGCGCGGGTTTCGGTACCTATAAGGGCGACCGGAAGACCGGCGAAATGACCATCGCAAGCTTCGTCGTTCATATTGAAGGGATTGATGCGGGCGCGATTGAGAAATATCTCAACGACGGTAACGATCCATGGTTTTTGGATATATGTGCGCGTGCGCGCGCTGAACATCCGGAGCTCGATCTGCCAGACGAGCTGATCATTTTCCCGATGGTGCAGCCGGGCGTTTTCATGATTAACGGCGGCACGAATTTTAACGGTTATGACGGCACGTCGGGAAAGGATCGGACAGAGCTGACGCTGCGAGGCCGGCAGCGCGCGAAGCTGCTGACGGAGGTGCTCTTCCGCAACTATATACCGGGAGCGCAGAACTGCCGGCTGCGGCTGACGGCCGCGATGCCGGGCGTGCGCGAAACGCGGCGCATCGACGCGGAATACCAGCTGACCGAGGAAGATCTGCTGCGCGGCGTTTCCTTTGAGGATACGATTGCACTGGCCGGACGGCATTTTGACTTGCGCCGCAAGGATGGCCAGGTGTTTGCAGACAAGGGAATGGCCGTTAAGCGCGGTATTACGCCGATCCCGTACCGTTCGCTGCTGCCGAAAGGCGCGGACAACCTGATTGCCGCCGGGCGCTGCATCGGCGCGGATGGACAGGCGATGGGCCCGGCGCGGATTATGTCTACCTGCTTTGCTGTCGGCGAGGCGGCCGGCGTGGCGGCGGCGCTGAAGCTGCGGCAGAATACGGCGTTTCGGAATATTGACGTTCAGGCGCTGCGCGCCGAATTGAGAAAGAACGACGCCGAGGTGGACGAGTAAAATACGGTTCAGGAAGGAAAAGATGCCCTATGATGTCAAACCCTTTGGAAATGCGGCGAACGGATGCGACCAGAAAACCGTTGCGGGTGCGAATCCACGAGTATCGGTATTTGTATCTGATGCTCATTCCGGCTGTTGCGGCGATGATTATTTTCTGCTATGCGCCGATGTATGGGATACAGATCGCATTCAAAAATTACAAGCCGCGTTCCGGCATCTGGGGCAGCCAGTGGGTCGGGTTCAAGTATTTTCTGCGCATGTTCAGGGAGCAGACGTTTATGACGGTGCTGCGCAATACGCTGGTAATCAGTGGACTGCGGCTGGTGATCTGCTTTCCGGCGGGCGTGATTTTTGCGCTGATGCTCAACGAAATCGGCAATCAGCGGCTGAAAAAGGTTGCGCAGACGATCAGCTATATGCCGCATTTCGTTTCCTGGGTTGTGCTGGGCGGAATTGTCAAATCGCTTTTGAGCCTGAACGGACCGGTTAACGCGCTGGTCAAACTATGCGGCGGAACGCCGGCGATTTGGCTGACGAAATCGAATTATTTCATTCCGATTGTTCTGGTTACCGATATTTGGAAAAGCATGGGCTGGGGGTCGATTGTGTATCTGGCCGCGATGGCGGGGATTCCGATGGACCAGTACGAATCGGCTGAAATCGATGGCGCAAGCCGGTTCCAGCGGATCTGGTATATTACACTGCCGTCGATTTTGCCGGTTGTAATGACGATGTTTATTTTGCGCATTGGCAACATCATGAGCGCGGGCTTTGATCAGATTTTCAATCTCTATTCGGCAGCCGTATATGATGTGGCGGATATTATCGATACGTATTCCTATCGCGTTGGCCTGATTGATAACAATTTCAGCTATTCCGCGGCGATCGGTCTGTTTAAGAATGTGCTTGGTTTTGCCTTGATGATCGCGGTCAACCAGCTGACAAAAACGACCAACAAGCATGGAGCATAAGAAAGGAGAGGCGTTATGCAGGCGGGCAGAATTCATTCGAACAGTGCGTCTGACCGCGTTCTGGTCGGCGTATGCTATGCGGTTGCGATTCTCTTTTCGCTGATCGTGCTGTTGCCGTTTTGGACGATTTTGATGGATTCGTTCAGCGGCGCGGCGGTTAAGCTGGGTTCCAGAATGTGGGTGGAAGATTTTTCGCTGCAGGCGTATCACGATGTGTTGACGCAGGAAAGCCTGTTCCAGAATTACGGGAACACGATTTTTTCGACGGTTGTCGGCACGCTGCTTTGCGTGACGACGACGTTTATGGCGGCGTATCCGCTGTCCAAGCCGAATATGCCGTTTAACCGCACGATTACCTATCTGATGCTCTTTACGATGTATTTCAGTGGCGGCCTCATTCCGCAGTACCTGCTTTACAAAAATCTGGGGCTGCATGACAGCCGTTGGGTGCTTGTGCTGCCCGCGATGTTCAGCGCTTATTACATTCTGGTTATGCGCAATTTTATCGCCGATATCCCGGCGGAGCTGGAAGAGAGTGCGAAGCTCGACGGCGCGAACGATATGGTGATTGCCTTCCGTATTTATCTGCCGTTGGCCAAGCCGATCCTTGCGACGATCGCCCTCTGGGCGGCGGTTGCGCAGTGGAACAGCTGGTTTACGCCGATGATTTACATCATTACCCCTTCCAAACAGGTTTTGCAGGTGATGCTTCGCCGGATGCTGATGGATTCGCAGATCGCTGCGATGTTCGACGACGGCGTGACGGAAATCACCGTGGCGGAGGATGCGGTAAAGGCGGTAACGATTATCGTTACGATCCTGCCGATTCTCTGCGTATATCCCTTTGCGCAGAAATACTTTATCAGCGGCCTGACAAGCGGCGCGGTAAAGGGATGAAAACATAATGCCATCGGCGAAAGCCGATTCGCATAAAAAAGAAAAAGGAGTGTACCACATGAAGAAAACTCTCGTTTCCTGCCTTCTGGTGATCGGCCTGCTTTTGACGATCGCCGTGCCGTCCATGGCGGAACTGTCGCCCTGGATGCAGTCCGTCGCCGATAAGGCGGATCCTGAACTGGTCGATATGGATAAGACGCTTGACATTACCTGGTGGGGATGGAACGATAACGGGATTCTGCCCAAGGACAATACGCCCATGCAGCAGATTATTGAAAAGCGTTTCAACATCAAAGTGACCAACGTGCCGATCGATTGCTACAACACCGAGCAGGTGAACCTGTACATGAGCACGGCGGAAGACTTTGATATTTGCACCGTTCGTCCGGCCAATTTCGCCAAGATGGCGGAAATGGAACTTATCCGCGAGGTGGATCCGGAAATGATCCGCACCTATGCGCCGACGATTACCGCGATCCTCGAAGCGGAGCTTGGCGAAAACTGGACCGATTACTGCAAGTATGACGGCAAATTCTGGGGTATCCCGCAGATCACTGCGTCCTGGAAGTGCCCGAACGTGATGGGCATCAATACGGCGTATCTGAACGCCATCGGTTACGATGAAGCGAACCTGCCCACCACGATGGAAGAGCTGGAAGCGATGCTGCTGAAACTGCATACGGATGATCCGGACGGAAACGGCAAGGAAGACACCTATGCGCTTGGCAAGAGCAACGATTACGGCTATTATGAAATGGCATACTACGGAATCGCCAAGAACTACTGGTACTACGACGAGGACGGCACGCTGATGACCGCCGCGGCCGATCCGGCGCTGAAGGACGCGCTTAAGCTGATGCAGCGCTGGTACGCGCTGGGCATCTATGACCCGGAAATCACCACGGACGGCCGTTCCGAGGGCGTTGCGAAGTATGCCAATGGCATCATTGCTGGTTATGAAAGCCTGGATAACTGCCTGCAGTCCACCGGCGGCGCGACCCTTTCCGGCCCGGGTGCGGCTTTCGCAAAGGGCGAAAATAAACCTGTGACGATCATCCCGCCGGTTGAAGGCAGCCAGACGGTGATGTACAGCGTTCCGGTCAGCACGAGCGGCGTGGTCTTCGGCTACAATTGCTCTGACGAAAAGATGATCCGCCTTCTGCAGATTCAGGATACCTATTTCCGTGATCTGGATCTGTGGCTTGCCGATAACTACGGCGAGAAGGGCGTTAACTGGGATCTGGACGAAGAAGGCAACGTGCATAAATATCCGGAAGAAGGCTTCGCTGAGCGCGAGGCGCAGGCCGACAGCGGCGAGCAGCACTTCTACAACTTCTCCTTCATGCCGGAAAGCGTTCTGGCCTGGCGTCAGGGCGGCGTGGGCGTTGCGGGCTCCCGCTATGAGATTTTCAAGCAGGTCAAGGATTTCCCGGTTATCGAGCCTTCCAGCGTTTCCGTGTTTAAGACCGATGCGGACATCGAATACGGCGATGCGTGCGATAAGGTTTACTCCGAGTATTTCATGAAGGCCGTCATGGGCGAAGTCGATATTGACGAAACGTTCGACGCGTATCAGCAGCAGTGGCTGCAGGCCGGCGGACAGGAAATTCTCGACGCGAAGCGCGCGATGGACGCTGAATAAAGACTCGTAGATTTTGTGCGCGGCCGCGCCGGTTTTTCGGCGCGGCCGCATTTCCTGGAAAAGAGAAAAGGAGGCGCGGCAATGTCCGAATGGGAATATACGGAGACGGAGCTTTGGCGCCACGGCGGGGAAAAGAGTTCGCTGATGCATGTTTTCGGCGTGGTTGCGATGGAAAACGTGGTATTGGCTTTTGCCGAGGCGCGCGATGGAAAGGGCGGAGACGTCGGCTGCATACACGAAATCTGGATGCGGCGCAGCGAAGACTTTGGCAGAACGTTTGCGGAAAACGTCGTAATCTGCGCAGGGGAGGGCGTTCATTGCTGGACGAATCCGGTGCCCGTTTACGACGCGCAGGCGAAGCGGCTTTTCCTGTTTTATGCCGACAATCATGATAACCGCTCAACGGAAAATTTCGTTGTCTTCAGCGACGATGCGGGCGTTACCTGGTCCGGACCGCGACGGCTGAACGCGGCGCTTGAAGCCGGCGCGGATCCGCTGCCGTTCCATCTGGAAGGACCGGGACATGGGATTCAGCTGAAAAAGGGCGCGCACGCCGGGAGGCTGATCGTTCCATTCTGGCATCGAAGATACGGTGTGGAAAAGCCCGCGCGCGAGCGCGGATATTGCGCGTCCATCCTCTATAGCGACGATCACGGCGAAACCTGGCGGCATACGGAGCCGATCGGACAGGCATGCATGGCGAACGAATCGCGCGTTGCCGAAACGGAAAACGGGCTTGTCTGGGTGATGCGCGCCGGCGGGAATAATCCCTGCCGGTTTGAAAGCCGCAGCGTGGACGGCGGCGAAAACTGGTCGGAACCCGTGCCGCAGGCGGCAGGCCCGGCGAATAACTGCGACGCGGGCGTTACGGCCGTTCGCGGCAAAGCGCCGTACGACGATATGCTGCTTGTTTCCCGCGTTTCCTGGATTGAACAGCGCAGGGACATGGAAATTTTGATCAGCCTTGATGGAGGCAGAACCTTTCCGGATGTGAGGAAGCTTGCACCGGGAGACGCGATGCCCGGCTACAGCGATTTATGCACGCTTGCCGAGGAAGAACCCGTGATCGGGCTTGTTCATTGCAGAAGCAATCACGTGCTGTTCAGCCGCATCTCTCTGCAGGCGTTGACGAATGGAAAATACGAAAACACGAAGCGCAATTGCTGGCTTTCCTGACGCAACGCACGGCGTTGCAGAAAATGGCAAAGAAGGGAATTTGATCATGAAGAAGTTTGAAGGCGTTCTTGCGGCGTTGCTGACGCCCTATGACAGCGACGGAAAAGTAAATCACAAGGTGCTCAAACGGCAGGTGCGTTGGCTGATCGATCAGGGAATCGACGGCTTTTATGTCTGCGGCAGCACGGGCGAGGCGTTCCTGCTTTCTGCGGACGAGCGCAAGGCAATTTTGGAAACTGTCTGCGAGGAAAACAACGGCGAAAAGCTGATTCTGGCGCATATCGGCCAGATTGCGACGGAGCACGCTCTGGAGCTTGGACGCCATGCGAAGGCCGCCGGCGCGGATGCGGTGTCTTCCATCAGCCCTTTCTATTATAAGTTTACCAATGATGAAATCAAGCATTTTTATTTTGATCTGATGGAAGGCATCCAGATGCCGTTTTTTATCTACAACTTCCCGGCTTTTTCCGGCTTTTCGCTTACGCCCGAACTGCTCGACGAGCTGTGCACGTGCCCTTATGTGCAGGGCGTGAAGTTTACGGCTTCCGATTTCTTCCAGCTTGAGCGGATGAAACATGCGCATCCGGAACTGACCGTCTGGAACGGTTACGACGAGATGCTGCTTTCCGGCCTGAGCGCGGGCGCGAGCGGCGGCATCGGCAGCACGTATAATATTCTCTGCCCGGCGATCCGCGGCATTTATGATTCCTTCCGTGCCGGCAACTCCGCCAAGGCGCTGGAATACCAGCATGTGGCGAACGATATGATCACAGCGCTTTGCAAATACGGCGTTTTCGGCCCGGTCAAGAGCATTCTGACTTACGAGGGGATGGACTTTGGCGGCTGCCGCAAACCGTTCCAGCCCGTTTCGGAAGAAGCGAAGGCGGAATTGATCGCCGCGTATGAAAGCTTCAAAACGAAGCTGCAGGCGGCGAAATGATTCTGGACCAGCGCCAGAGGGCGAAGCGGTATTTGGGAATCAGCCGGGAGCTGGATATGGCGCTTTGCGCCCTGGAGAAAATGGACTATGCTGCGCAAGAGCCGGGACGCGTACAACTGACGCAGCGCTCGTATTATAACGTGAGCGAAAACCGGCTGGCCGCGCAGCGTGAGATGTTTGAATTTCACCATCGTTATGCCGATATTCATGTCCCGCTCAACGGAGAGGAACGGCTGGCGATTACGCCCATTTCGCTGATGCCGGAGGATACGGCGTTCGATACGGAAAAGGATTTCGGTCTGTTTGCCGGGCCTGAAATAAACGTCGTCCGCGTACCCGTCGGGTATTTCTGCATTTGTTTCCCGGAGGACGCGCATAAGCCGCTGCTCGGCGAAGAGGGGAAAATTATCCGAAAAATTGTTTTTAAGGTTGATATGACGGAATGAGCCAATCAAAGGGAAAGCGCATGGATGAAGGAATTTTGACGGATATTCAGCGCTGCTCTGTCCACGACGGTACCGGCCTGCGCACGACCATTTTTTTCAAAGGCTGTCCGCTGCGCTGCGCGTGGTGCCATAATCCGGAGTGTATTTCGCAAAGGCCGCAGGAGCTGTTTTATCCGGAGCGCTGCATTGGCTGCGGTCAGTGCGCGCAGGGATGTTTTTCGGGCGCGCGGGTGCTCTGCGGACGAACGTATACCGTGGATGAGGTAATGGAGGAAATACGGCAGGAATGCCCGTATTACGGCGCGGAAGGCGGCGTCACGCTCTCGGGCGGAGAGCCGCTGATGCAGCCGGAATTTGCGGGCGCTTTGCTGGATGCATGTCGTGCGGAAAAGATTCATACCGCGATGGAAACCAGCCTTTTTGCGCCGTGGGAAACTGCGCGCCCGCTGCTTGAAAAGTGCGATTTTCTGATGACGGATTTGAAGCTGTACGACGCCCGGCTGCACGAAGTCTTTACCGGCCGGTCAAACGAGCGCATACTGGAAAATCTGCGCAGGCTTGATACGTTGAACCTGCCGCTGGTGATTCGCACGCCCGTCGTACCGGAGGCGAACGGCAGCATGGAAGAAATCGACGCAATCACCGCTTTTGCGGCAGAAAGGCGCAATCTGCTCTATTATGAGCTGCTGCCGTATCACCCGCTGGGGAAAGCGAAAGCCGAGGCGCTTGGCGAGCCGCAGCAAATATTTACACGGCCGGATAAGGCGCGCATGGAGGCGCTGGCGCGCGCGGCACGGCGCTATTTGCCGGGGCGTGTGCGGATTGCGGGCGTGCGGGAGGAGGGCGACGAGTGATCACCTATCAGGAACGGCTCAAACGATTGAGAGAGACGAAAATCGCTCATACCATGGCCAAGCGCGGCCAGCAGGGGTACATGGATGCGGACGATTACGGCACCGTGCCCGTGCCGGACGATTTTCATTTTGTGCCTGTCGCTACGCGGCCGGACGGCGAATTCAACGGTCTGGCTGGGATGTGCGACAATTTCTGCAAGCTCATGGACGAACACCCGCTGTATCTCGATCCGATGGAGATTCTCTGCGGCCGTTGGCGCGTGATGCTCACTTCATACCGCGAGCATGCGCTTTGGGATGAGGAACGCTTTCCGTTTGATGAACTGAAACCGGAGCAGCAAAAGTACAACATTACGCACGGGATCGACGGCGACTCGCATCTTGCGCCGGATTATTCAATCGGCTTGTCGTTCGGCTTTGGCGGACTTCTGCAAAAAATCGATCGCTGCGAAGCGCATAATCCGGGGCATGCGGATTTTTACGGCGCAGAGCGCCGTACCGTGCAGGCAATTCAGCATTTCATCAGTCGACATATTCCGCTGATTGAGGAAACGCTGGCCAGGGAGCAAGCGCCGGAAATCTGCCGCACGCTGCAAATGATGCTGGACGCGAACCGCCGCATAATATCCGACGCGCCGCAGAGTTTTCTGGAAGCCTGTCAGTGGATTGCATGGTACAGCTGCGTTACCCGTATTTATGACCGCGACGGCGCGGGCAGTCAGCTCGACACGCTGCTTTTGCCATATTATGAGCATGATATTCGCGAAGGAGTGATCACGCGCGAGGATGCGCGGTTTATCCTGTCCAATCTGCTGCTGATCGATCCGCATTATTATCAGCTTTCCGGCTGCGACGCGCAGGGGAACGATCGCACGAACGAACTGAGCTATCTGATTCTGGACGCGGCGCACGATCTGAATATCGCTGCGAACCTGACCGTGCGCGTGAATCCGAACTGCGATCCGGGAATCGTCCATCGCGGCGTGGAATATCTGTTTGGCGACCGCAACGGCTGGCCGCGTTTCGCCGGAGATTTGCCAATTCAGCGCGGTTATCTGAAAAACGACGACGTGACGCTGGAAGACGCATGCAACCGCATTTCCGTCGGCTGCAACTGGAGCGCCGTGCCCGGCGTCGAGTTCCCGATGAACGATACGGTCAAGATCAACCTGGCAAAGGTGTTTGAAGTCGCCTTTTACGAGGAGATGACTTTGACCGCGCAAAGCGCGGAACATCTCTATCAGCTGTTCCTGCGGCATCTGGCGCGGGCGATTGAGGTTACGGCTGCGGGCGTAAACCTGCATATCGATCATATCGGCGAGGTAACGCCGGAACTGGTTGTGAACCTGCTGATGCGCGGGCCGCTTGAAACGGGCGAGGATATTTCCCGGTGCGCCAGGCTGCATACGATCGGCGTGGACGGCTGCGCGCTGGCCGTGGTGGCGGATTCGATGGCTGCGATTGAACAGCGGGTGGAACAGGAAAAACGTCTCACATGGGCGCAGCTCTGCGATGCGCTGCGCAGCGATTTCGAGGGCGTCCAGGGGGAGCGCATCCGTCTGATGCTCTCTTCAGCTGCGCGTTATTGTCAGGGCGGCACGATTGCCGATGGATGGGCGGAGCGGATTACGCGCGATTTCGCGCGCATGGTACACGAGCAGCCCATGCCGGAAGGGCGGCGGCTCGTTCCCGGTTTCTTTTCGTGGTCCAGGACGATTGAATATGGCGCGTGCATCGGCGCAACGCCGAACGGCCGCAAGGCGGGCAAACCGATTTCGCACGGCGCAAACCCGAACCCCGGTTTCCGCAAGGATGGCGCGGTGACCGCGCTCTCTACGGGAATCGCGCATGCGCAGCCAGGCTATGGAAACGCCGCGCCGCTGCAGTTGGAATTTGATCCGAAGATGACGCGCGAAGAGGGCGGAGTGGAACGCGTGGAGCAGCTGATTCGCACGCACATCGATATGGGCGGAACGCTGATAAATATCAATGTTCTCGATGGTGAAAAGCTGATGAAAGCGCATGAGAATCCGGATCTCTATCCGGATCTCGTAGTGCGCGTGACCGGTTTCACTGCATATTTTGCAACGCTTTCGCCGGAATTCCGCCAGCTGGTCGTCGATCGCTTTCTGGAAGGGCTGTAAACAAATTCAAGATAAAACAAAACCGCTGGGAAAAAATCCTCAGCGGTCTTGTTTTGCGTTTTTTTACTTCGCAACGGCGTCCAGCGTGCAGCCCTTGTCGAACTCCACGGTGCCCTTGTAGTTCTTGATCATGCCGGTTACAGTGATCGTATCGCCTTCGGCCAGCGTATCCGCGCCTTCGCCGGAGAGGCGGTAGCACTGGATGACGTATTCTTCCAGGCCGGCAACCACCATGTTCACGGTGATGTTCTTGTATTCGTCGCTCCACGCGGTCGGGATGGCAACGATCACGCCGGTGATGGTAGATTCGCTCGTCATCGCGGCGTCGGTATCGAGCGCGTAGCCCGCGATCACGGCCTTAATGCTGGAAACGCTGTCAGCGGGAACGAGCACGCAGCCCTTATCGAATTCGATCGTGCCCTTATAGTTTTTGATCGTGCCGAAAACGGCGATTTCATCGCCCTCAGCCAGATCCTTCGCGCCTTCGCCGGTCAGACGGAAGCACTGGATGGGCTGCTCGGTCTTGCCGTCGCAGACGATGGTTACGGTGATGTTCTGATATTCATCGCTCCACGCGGTGTCGATGCTGGAAACAACGCCCTTGAGGACGCTCGGCTTGGTCAGCGCGGCGCCGTCTTCCAGCGCGTACGCGGCGTCCAGCGTGGCGGCCTGGCTGGCGATTTCGCCGTAGCCGACGAGCACGCAGCCCTTGTCGAATTCGACGGTGCCCTTGTAGTTCTTCAGCACGCCTTCGACGGTGATTTCATCGTCCACCTTCAGATCCTTCGCGCCTTCGCCGGTCAGGCGGAAGCACTGGATGGGCTGCTCGGCCATGTCACCGACCTGGATGGTGACGGTGATGTTCTGATATTCGTCGCTCCATTCGGTATCGATGGAAACGACCTTGCCGAACAGGCGCTGCGCCTTGGTCATTGCCGCATCGGTATCAAGCGCGTAAGCGGCATTGACGATGTCTTCATAGCTCATATCGAGCACGGCGGCGGGAACCACGCGCTCGTAGGAAACGTCGAGGGTGCTGCCGTCGGGCGCAGTCACGGTTGCAGTAAGGACATAGGGAAGTTCCTTGGGATTCGTTTCATCGACGTCGATGAGATAGCGGCCGTCTTCGGCGGGCGTGACCTTGATCGTGTCAGAATCGGTCGTCCAGGTGATGGGGTAGACCACGCCGTCGATCATCAGCTGAGAGATCACTTCGTAGTCTTCGGCAGTGGCGGTTACCTTACCGCGGGTTTTGCTCTTGTACTGGAAATCCAGCAGCCCCTTGGCGGAGGCAAGGTTCTCATCTTCGGCCATCGCGAAGCCCGCGAACAGGGTCAGGCACAGCGCGAGCGCCGTCAACAATGCGGCAAATTTCTTCATGATGCTTACTCCTTCTCTCGTTATTGCACAACGGTGATGCCGGAGGGCAGGAAGACCCGAATCTGACATTTTCCATTGTGGCGGTCCACTATTCCTTGCACGTTAATTGTGCGGTTGAGATAATGCTCCTGCGTGATCAGCTCGCCGTTTTCATCGAACAGCGGCTCGGTGCGAATCTGCAGCGTTTCGCCGTCCTCCGATTCGCAGTGCAGCGTGATCGCGCCATAGCTGGCGCTGTCAGGATTGCTTGTGGTTGAGGCGCGGCGAACGTAAAGGCCGTCCACTTCCACGGTGCTGCCCTGCATCAGCCAGGCGTAATCGTCGGTGTAGGCGCCTGCGCCGTCCGGAACGGTAATCGTGTTTCCGGGCGCGAAAGCGCCGGCCGGGGTGAGCGTGTAGGCGGGGGTGTAACCGTCGCCCAGTTTCTGAATGTTGCCGGGATCATCCGGTTTCATCATGCGGTATTTTACGTCCGTTACCTGCCAGGCTTCGCCCTTTTCATAATACTGGAACGAGCCGACGATGCGAACCTCGTTGCCGACGGAGAGAATATTCAACCCTTCGCCGCTGAGATTATAGCCGTAAAAGACCGGCATGCCGAAATACAGCCCCGTTTCCGGATCGTATTGCTCGACATAGACGCTGCCGGAATTATTCATCGTAACGCCGCCGGTGAAGGCCACGCGCATGCCCTCGTATGCTTCGGGGTGGCAGCGCAGCTCGCGGAGGGTCAGTTCCACGGCGTCGCCGTAATAATAATCGGGATCCTGCTTGCCGGAATAGAGGTTCAGCTTGCTGTTCTTGGCCTGTGAAACCGCTGCCACGCATTTTTCACCATAGCGATTGCTGGAAGCGGAATAGGGAACGGCCAGACCCTCTTGCAGAAGCTCAATATTCAGGTTGCGGTAATCCGACGTTTTATCCGGTTTATACCAGACCCACACCAGATAACGGCCGCCGGTGGAATCGAGGTTCCAGTTTCTGTCGTCCGATTCGATCACGATTGAAACGGCGGAGGAAAGCTTTTCTTTCGTGAACTGCGACGCTTTTTTGCCGTACGGTTCGATTTTGCCGGTTGATTCGGGCGTATTGATGGCGAGGTACCTCGCCTTGAGTACGCCGTCCGCAGCGATCTCTTTCGGTACGGCGAAGTGCGTCGTGTCGCCGTCGACAAAGCTTTCAACCGTCACTTCCTGTTTTGCGGTTTCGCTCTTCCAGTTCAACCGGACGGAGGCGGCATAGTCGACGAAGCCGCCGGCCATGCCGTCCATCGTGAGAAACGGGAAGGAAAGCGCGCAGCATAGAAGCGCGGTGAACAGTTTGCGTAGAAACTTACGATCAGTTGGCATATTCGCACTCGTCGATCGCTTCTTCGAAAGCGGTTTCGATCTGCGCGTCGAGGTCGTCGCCGGACATGGTCAGGCATTTGGTCAGCAGCGCCGCAACCTGATCGCGCGCGGTGGAGGAACCGACGAAAGCGGGGGAGGTGTAATATGCGTCGGACTGAGACAGGCAGACCTGGGCGCTCAGCGCCGCAACGTAATTGCCGCCGTCCGCCTGCGCGAGGAAGTTGGCGTACACTTCGTTATCAGTGACGGACTTGATGACCGGAACATAGCCGGAAGCCATGGAGAATTCGGCCTGGAAGTCAACGTTCGTGGTCAGGTATTTGACGAACAGCCAGGAGGCGACGACTTCCTGCGGGTTATCCTTCTTGAAGATGCAGACGCTCGGGCCCTGGGAGATAACCTTGCGGTTTTCAAGGTTCACCTGCGGCACAGTGGCGATGCCCACTTCGAAGGGGTAGCTGCCGTCCGCGTTCGCGGTCGGACGCTGATACTTCGCGCCGGCGGAGGAGCCGATGGACATATAGGAGCGCACGCCGTTGGTGGAGGTGAACAGGCCGGAAGTGTAGGCGCCGTAGAGCTTCTGCGTGGTCAGGTAGCCCTTGTTGTACCATTCGTTGAACTTCTTGACGAATTCACGGTTGGTTTCATTGTTGAACAGATAATGCTCACCGGAGGCGCTGGTATACGGAGACTGATACTGCTCGCACATGGTGATGAACCAGTTCGATTCGCTGTCATAGCCGAGCGGGATGGAATCGGGATCAAGTTCCTTGATCTTGGCGCAAACCTGCTCCATCTCGTCCCAGGTGGTGGGGACGGCGATGCCGTTGGCGTCGAAGAAGGTCTTGTCGTAGTAGAGCACTTCGGTGGACTTGGAGAAAGGCATGGTGTACATCAGTCCGTCGCCGAACTGACGGCCTTCGTCGTAATAGCCTTCGATAAAGTCGGCCTTCTGCTCGTCGGTCAGACCGAGGATTTCGGTCGTGCCGTCGGCGCGGGTCACGGTCGCCTGGCTGTCGATCAGATCATCCAGCGTCGCAGTGGCCTTCGCCAGGTTGTACAGCGCCACATGGTCCGGATAGCAATACGCAACGTTCGGCTGGCCGCCGACGTAAATGTCCGCGATGATCTGATCGCGCACGCCGTCGTAATCGCCCAGGGTGGTGTGTTCGACATGGATGTTGGGATAGAGCTTGTTGAACTCGGCGATGTAGGCGCTGGTGACTTCCTGCAGCGCAGTGCCCTGCTGGGTGTAGAAGGAGATGGTCACTTCGCTGCCGTCATAGCCTTCCGCGGGCACTTCGAAGCCGGCGGCAAAGGCGGTGCTGCACAGCATCACCAGAACCAGGAGAATCGGGAGAATCTTTTTCATTGCGGTTTCCTTCCTTTTCTTTTTTTATGTAACAGGCCTTCAGGCCTTATTACCCCTTAATACCGCTGCGGCTGACGCCGGTCATGATGTATTTGCGCAGGAACACGAACACCAGGAACAGCGGCAGAGAAACAAGCGCGACGGCCGCCATCTGTACCGGGTAATTGACGTCGCCCGTGGTGTCGGTAAACGCGCTGCGCAGACCGTTTGTAATCAGCCGGTGCGCGTCGTCGTTCGCGACAAGCCGCGGCCAGATATATGAGTTCCACGCGCCCATCATCTTGAGAATCGTGATGGAAATGAGCGTTGGCAGGGAAAGCGGAACCATAACCTTCCAAAGATATTTCAGATCTTTCGTGCCGTCGACCTTCGCTGCCAGATACAGTTCGTTCGGAATCTGCAGGAAGCTCTGGCGCAGCAGATAGATGTAGAAAACGCTGACCAGGAACGGGACGATCAGCACCGTATAGGTGTTTTTCCAGCCGAAGGTCGTAATGGTTCCGTAGTTGGTGATGGTAAAAAGTTCGCCGGGAATCATCATCGTGGCGAGCAGCGCCGCGAAAAGCAGCTCCTTGCCCTTGAACTCAAGGCGCGCAAACGCGAAGGCCGTGAGAATGGTGATAATCAGCGAAAGAAACGTGGAAACAAGGCCTACGATCATCGTATTCATAAACAGCCTGCCAAGCTTGGCGGTGGTGAAGGCGGTGATGTAGTTGCGCAGCATGAGCACGCGCGGCCAGAACGTCGGCACGCTCAAACGGTATTCATCCAGCGATTTGACGGACGAGATCAGCATCCAGTAAAAGGGAAACAGGACGATCAGCGCCATCAGGATCAGAAAGGCGTATACGCCGAAATAGAACAACACCTTTCCGCTTGTCTGGCGGATGAACTGCGCTCTGTATTTTCTCGCGCTCATAACTGCGCTCTTTTCATTCGTCATAGCCGCGCCTCCTCAATAATGCACTCGCTTCTTGCTCACCCAGAGGTTAATCATGGTGACGACAAGAATGATGCCGAACAGGATCAGCGCCGCGGCGCTGGCACGCCCCTGGCTGTTGTTGCTCAGCGAATCGTAAATAAATCCGACCATCGTGTTAAGGCGGCCGCCGTCGTTGGGCGGGCCCATCGTTTCGCCGAAGATGCCGACGATGCTCGTATATTCCTTAAAGCCGCCGATGAAACCGGTAATGATGACGTAGGCGAGCATCGGGGAAACGAGCGGCACCGTGATGCGCGTAAACACGCGCCAGCGCGGCGTGCTGTCGACCTTGGCGGCTTCGTAATACTGCTTGTTGATCGCCTGCAGGCCGCCGAGCAGCACCAGAATCTTAAACGGCAGCGCGTTCCAGACGATGTAGACGATCATGACGACCATATTGGCGGTATACGTGGAGCCGTAATTGATCCAGTTGACGCGCTTCCCGCCGAAAAATTCGATGATATTATTGATGATGCCGGCGGTGACGACGATTTCGTTTTCCGTGCCGTAGAAGCTGCCGACGATATTGAACATCGCGGCGAAAACCATGCCGATGGCGATGGAGTTGGTTACGTAGGGCAGGAAGAAAATGGTCTGCAGCGCCTTTTGCAGGGGCTTGATGGAGTTGAGCGCTACGGCGATCAAAAGCGCCAGCAGCGTCGAGATCGGCACCGTCCACAGGCAGAGAAGCACGGTGTTCTTCAGACAGTTGAGGAACTTGCGGTATTTGACAACCTTTACAAAGTTGCCAAAGCCCAGCTGAAAGCTTTCGCCCGCCGCGGCCTTCAGGCCGCTGTATCCTTCCAGCAGCGACATGCGGAATGTGTTGATGATCGGCCAGACGGTGAAGACCATCAGCAGTACAAGCGCCGGCGCAAGATAGATCCAGGCTTTCCATTGATGCTTGTCGTTGACCATATTACTTCACCTCGAACCGGATCCGCTCTTCGCTTTCCCTGTTGAAGATGAAAAGCTTATGCGGCTTGATGGTATAGCGGACGGTTTCCTGATTGAGTCCGGGCATGTGATCCGCGTCGATGATGGAACGGATGATCGGAGTGAGCGACGCAGGATGCGTCGAGACGACGCTCATATCGCGCCCCATGACTTCGATGTTGTTCAGATGGCACTTGAGCGGGCCGTTCGCGTCCGGCACAAAGCCTTCCGGACGGATGCCGACGGTGACATCCTGCGCGGCTGCGCCGCTGACTTCCATCACGCAATCCTCGCCGATATACAGCTTTCCGTCCTCAATGCGGCCGGAGAAGACGTTGATCGGCGGCGTGCCGAGGAACTTGGCGACAAAGAGATTGGCCGGATCGTCGTAAACTTCCTGCGGTTTTCCGATCTGCTGCACAACGCCCAGCTTCATGACGACGATCATATCGGAGATGGACATCGCCTCTTCCTGATCGTGCGTGACAAAAACGGTGGTGATGCCCGTTTCCTTCTGAATGCGGCGAATTTCCTCGCGCGTCTGCAGGCGCAGGCGGGCGTCGAGGTTGGAAAGCGGCTCGTCCAGCAGGAGCACGCGCGGCATTTTTACCAGTGCGCGGGCAATGGCGACGCGCTGCTGCTGGCCGCCGGAAAGCTCGCTGGGCTTGCGGTCGAGCAGTTCTTCGATCTGTACGAGACGGGCGGCCTCGTGCGCGCGCTCGATCATTTTCTCTTTCGGCATTTTATCCGCGCCCGTGAGGTTCTGCAGCGGGAAGAGGATGTTCTGCAGCACGGTCATATGCGGATACAGCGCGTAGTTCTGGAAAACCAGACCGATGCCGCGCTTTTCGGTGGAGAGCGCCGTCACGTCGTCTTCCCCGAAGAAAATTTTGCCGGAGGTGGGCTTCTGCAGGCCGCTGATCATGTAAAGCGTGGTGCTTTTGCCGCAGCCCGACGGGCCGAGCAGACCGATCAGTTTGCCGTCCGGGATTTCGAAGTTGAAGTCGTTGACCGCGATCACTTCGTCGTTAGACTTTTTGTTGCGGCTGGGAAAGATTTTGGTCAGGTTTTGCAGAACGATTTTCATTGTTTACCCCTTTCTTCAGTAAGGCTGTGCGGCCGCCTTTTCGGCGTGCCGCTTTTCTTTGTATGCGATGAGCGTCTCCCGGCTGTCGAAGATCATCTGGCTCGGAAAATCGACCACGACGGTTCCGGCCAGCAGATCATGAATCGGCGTATGGGCGTGAGTTGCCGCAAGCAGCACAAGCTGCACGACGCCCAGCCCCAGCAGCACAAGCGTTCCTTCCAGCCCCAGACTGCCGAAATAAAGCATCAGCAGAATCAGCACGGGCACCATGGTTTCGATTGTGTATTTGCCGAGAAAGACGCGAATAAAAAGTCCGGTGCGGCTAACTCGCACAAAATCCGAGCGCATCAGACCGAGACTGAATATTTTTTTGCCGAGCGTTTGCCCGTTGCCGAAGAAAAGCGGGATAACAAATTCCAGAATCAGACAGGCGAAGAGAATGCTGAGGGAAATAATGAGAATTGTCAGGCGAATCATCATATTATATGCGTATACTGCGGAATCATCGGCGCCAAGCGCCGAATAGGCCTGATTGAGCCGGTCGTTTTCCTCGCCGGTCATGTTGTCGTATTCGCTCAGGGTCATTTGAAAATCTACGCCGTATTCCGCGCCGTATTTTTCGTAGCTTGCGTTCAGGGTATCGATATAACCGTCATAGTCCAGCGCTGCGGAAAGGCAGAATGCAAAAAGCACGGCCACAATTCCGAGCAGAATAAAGTCAAAAAGAAAGGCGGATATCCGTTTCCACATGCCCGCCCTTTGAAGACTTAACATCATTACAATACCTCGTGCGCAGAGTGCTCATTTCTATTATAAAGTATTTTCCCAAAAAAGCCATACCTTTTCCTGATTTTTAGAGGAAGTTAGTTTGGCGGAAAAGAACGGGAAAAATGACGAATATACATGAATACACTGCATATTCGTTGCGTCTCAAAATGGATGGTATGACAAATCTGCATATTCAAATTGTAGAACCGCCAAATTGCGAAACACAAAGGAATTTTTACAAGAAATTAAATTTCTCGCCTGATGTGGTAATATATCTGCGGATTCATACCAAACCGCAAAAACGCGCGTCTATATGGGTGAAGCTGGCTTCGAAGGAGGAAAAACTCAAATGACCGAACAGGCATTTCTCGACGCCGTGCGGCGGGATCAGGCGATGCTGTATCGCGTGGCCTATACGCTGCTTCATAACGGCGAGGATTGCAACGACGCGCTGCAAGACGCCGTAGTGAACGCCTGGCGGCGGCTGCACACGCTGCGCGACGACGCGGCCTTCCGCCCCTGGATGACGCGCATCACAGTGAACTGCGCCAAGGACATGCTCAGGAAGCGCAGGCTGGAAACCGTCGAGCTGCCGGAAACGCTCGCCGCGCCCGCGGTTGAGGATACGGCGCTTTCCGACGCGCTTGCGCGGCTGAAGGAAAGCCTGAGACTGCCGCTTGTGCTGTTTTATATGGAAGGATTGAGCATAGCGGAAATTGCGCAGGCGATGCGGCTGCCTCAGGGCACGGTAAAAAATCGTCTCGCGCGCGGCCGAAAGAAGCTCGCCGAGCTTCTGGAAAAGGAGGAAACAGAATGGAACTGACACGGGAAAAGCTGCTGCGGGCTTATCCGCAAATGCCGCAGAGCGCTTCGCTGCGGCTTGAACGCACGCTGGACGCGCTGCAGAACGGCACGCTGCAAACGCAGACGGCCCGTCCGCACAGGCGGCTCGGCTTTGCGCTGGTGCTGGCGTTGGTACTGCTCGCCGCAGCTGTCGGCACGGCGGCGTATGTGCGGCTGGGCGTGTTTGACTTCATGCGCCGCGAACGCGGAGACGCGAACGTCCTGCCGGGCGCGCAGGAACTGGTGCAGACGGAGCTTGCCGCGCTTGACCTGCCGCATACGCGCATCGAAATCACCGAGACGGTTTACGACGGCGGCACGCTGCGTGTGGTCTATTCAATCGCCGCAAAGAACGTCGATACGCCGCTGACGGAAGACGATCTGGCCGACGCAGACAGCGCGTTTTATCAGGCGCTTCGCGCCGATCAGGTGCACCCGATGTGCGACTGGTTCTCTATAAACGGCGAGGAATATACCATGACCGCAGGGACGACGGGCGAACAGATTCCCGGCGGCGAAAACGGCGAGATGCTGGGGTATATGAACATCCAGCTTGCGTCCGAAGGGATCGTGCCCGAAGGCGACTTCACGGTGGGGCTGCCGTTTATCGGCGAAGGAAATGAATGGCAGAGCGTCGAGTTCACCGTTCGAAACGACCGTGCGGCGCAGCCGCCTGTGAGCGTGCATGCCGCAAAATCGACGGCTGCGCTGCTGGCGGCGTCCGTTTCTCCCGTGCGCGTTACGGCGACGGTTTCTGTCGTGATGGATGCAGATGCGACGCGCGAGGAAGCGCTGTACGTCTTCTCCGATTGGCGCGACGCGGTGCTGATCGATGCGGAGGGCAACATCCTCGGCGAACCCGACGAGATCCTGACGAACAGCGAAATCGAAGGGGAATCGCTGGAACTGAGCTTCACTTTCCTGCCCGTTGAAGCTGAAAATATTTATCTCGCGCCAAGAACGATCGACCAGAACGATAACTGGTTTGCCGATACAGCGCGGGTGCTGAAGCTGAAATAAGGAGGAGAAAACGATGAATTTTGTCAAACGCGCGTTTTCCGCGGCGCTGCTCGCCGCCACGCTCATCACCCCGTTCGCCGGCCAGGCCGAAACGGAATACTTTACTCTCAAGCAGCTGCGCGAGCGTACCGAAACCCATTGGACGCAGACGTATGAAACGCCGTACCGCACGCTTGAAGTGGACGCGAACGTCTATCTGCCCGAGGCGGACGCGATGCCGGTACTGCGCGTGCGCCTGCAGGATATGTCCAGCCCGGCGCTGACGGCGGAGGAAAGCGGCTGGGACGAAGTTACCGGCCGCCGTGATTCGCTTATTCTTTATAATGAAGACGCCGCCGTGCCACGCAGCCGGGACGGACGCAAGCTGAAGCGCGAGATGACGGCGCGCGGCGTATGGTACGAAGGTTTTTCGCCCGACGCGCAGTACGTTCCGCTGAGCCAAATCACCTTCGGCGAAATCTGCGAACAGATTCGCGCGGAGCTGACGCGCTTCGGCGTCGATCCGGACGAGTATGCAATCGACGCGCCTGCGCGGCTTTGGGCGCAGCATTATGAATACGAGGGCACCAGCGAAGACGCGCTGCCCGGCTGCATCCTGATGACGATCGACCATAAGGTGCGCGGCATTCCCGTATTGTCGGACGCGCAGACTGTGGCGCGCGACGCGGACGATAAGCGCCGTGTTCCGTCAAAGGATCTTGCGCCGGTAATCCGGATGGATTTGAGCGCTGGATATGATGCGTATTTGGAACGTGTATCGCACCTGTTTGTTCGCCGCGCCGAAATTCTTGATACCCTTGCGGAGGATATCCCGCTTTGCAGCTTTGACACAGTGCGCGCAAATATTGAAAAGGACATTGAAACCGGACGGCTGGATAAGATTTTTGATGTACGTCTCGGCTATCTCACTTATGACGAGCCGGCTGCCGAACGGGAAAAGGACAACGCGCGCGCATATTTGAAGCCCGCGTGGGTCGTTTCCTGCCGATGGCTGGATACGCCTCAAAGCGCGCCGGGCGAAGCGAGCGGGGACGAGCGCAACGCGATTGATTTCTATACTTTCGCCTACGACGCGCAGACGGGCGAACGAATTTCCGGCTCGTCGATCTATGACGGATTTATCAGCTGGAACGAGGCCCAGTAAAGGAGGAAACCGATGAAACGAATTGTACGCAAATCGCTTGCCGCGCTGACGCTCACCGCCGCGCTCATCACCCCGTTCGCCGGCCAAGCCGAAACGGAATACTTTACCCTCAAACAGCTGCGAGAGCGCACCGAAACTCATTGGACGCAGACGTATGAAACGCCGTACCGCACGCTTGAAGTGGACGCGAACGTCTATCTGCCTGAAGCGGACGCAATGCCGGTTTTCAAAACCAAATACACCATCCTGGGCGAGCCCGCCCTTACGGCGGAGGAAAGCGGCTGGGACAGCGTTGAAGTTCGCCCGGACGGGCTGATTCTGAGCAGCTACGATTCCGACGTGGCGATGATTCCCAAGAGCAAAGACGGCAGGCGGATTGAGCGCACTTCGATGGAGTTTAACCTCTATGAAAACATTGCGCCGGATGGGAAATACATCCCGCTGAGCGATGTAACGTACGGGCAGGTTGTGCAGCAAACCCGAGACGAGCTTGCCAGGTTTGGAATCGATCCGGAAAATTTTGATTTCGACCGTCCCAAAAAACTGGAAATCAAGCATCGCTATTTTGTCGGTACGGAGGAAGACGCGGTGCCCGGGCGGCTGTTCATGACGGTCAACCTCAAATTCGCGGGCGTTCCGGTGCTGGCGCACGTGCTGGAAACGCTGCGCGTGCCGAGAACGAACGGCCGCGTCAGCGACGAGCCGGAGGTCTTCACGCAAATGTGCGCGGTTTATTCCGGCATTCAGGAAAAGCCGGTTTCCATCTTCGTTGAAACGATGAACGTGATCGAAACGCTGGCGGACGACGTGCCGCTCTGCGGCTTTGAAACCGTGCGTGCGAATATCGAAAAGGAAATCGCAACCGGCTGCATGAGCGACCTGTTCAGCGTCCGGCTTGGTTACCTGATTTATAACGAGCCCGGCGCGGTGCACGTGCGCGGACAGTATCTCGATTTTGAGAACATTCCGTTTTATTTGAAGCCCGCGTGGCTTGTCGAATGCCGCATGCTTTCCAAGCCGACGGATGAACCCGCTCCGGGGCTTTACGGCCTTCAGCTCGACGAGGAGCGCGGCGACAAGCGAACCTCGACCGATTATTTCCTGCTCGCCTTCGACGCGCAGACCGGCGAACGCCTTGCGCCGACCGACTTGCCCGACCGCGCCGTTTACGCCGGATTTATCGGTTGGGACGAAATCGTAAACTGACCCATTGACGAAAAAGCGTTATATCGTCTATAATGTGTGCGGCGGAAGCATTTTCGCCGCGCGATTATTTTTACTCGGGAGGGACACCATGTACTCGCATAAGAACGTCGGCACCTGCTCGCGATGCGTCAATTTCGATATTCACGACGGCGTCGTCACCGATTGCAGCTTTGAAGGCGGCTGCCATGGCAACGTGCAGGCCGTGGCGCGGCTGGTCAAGGGCCGCAAGGTGGACGACGTGATCGATACGCTCAAGGGAATCCAGTGCCGCAACGGCACGTCCTGCCCGGACCAGCTGGCCCAGGCGCTAATCGAATGGAAAGAGGAGCATCAGGAAAAATGAGCTGCCGCGCTGTTTTTTGCGATGTGGACGGCACGCTGCTTACCAGCGACCGCCGCATCACCCCGCGCACCTGCGCGGCTGTGAAGCAACTGGCCGAGAAGGAGATTCCGTTCGTGGTCGTTTCTGCGCGGAGCCCTTCCGGGATTTATCCGATTTTCCGGGAATATGGCATTTCGGGCGATATCGTCTGCTACAGCGGCGGGCTGATCGTCGACGAGACGGGGAAGGTGCTGCTGCATCGCGGCTTCACGCGCGAACAGGCGGCCGAGATCACCGCGTTCGTGCAGGCGCGCGGCTTCGACGCGGACTGGTGCGCCTATTCTGTCGACGACTGGATCGTCCGCGATACGGCTTCTCCGCGCATCGTTCGGGAAGAGAACGCGGTTCATGCCAGGGCGCGCCAGGCGCGCGTTGAGGACTGGCCCGCGGACGCGCTGGTGAATAAGATTCTCCTCATCTGCAACCCGGAAAAGCTGCTGGAAATCGAGGCGCAGATGCGCGAGCGGTTCCCGGCGTATTCGATTGCAAAATCGTCCGATATTCTGCTGGAAATCATGCCGGCGGGCGTAAACAAGGCGGACGCGATTGCCGAATATTGCCGCATGCGAGGGATCGATATTGCCGATACGGTCGCCTTCGGCGATAACTACAACGACGTGGAAATGCTCGAGGAAGTCGGGCGCGGCGTCGTGATGGGCAATGCGCCGGACGAGATCATCCGCCGCGTTGCCGACGTGACGGACGACAACAACCACGACGGAATCGCCGTGGCGCTGGAAAGCATGAATATTGTGAGCGAGGAGTATTAAACTCGAACCGACAGAGCCTGCCGTGCAAGCGGCAGGCTTATTCTTTTTCCTTGCAGGGCGCCGTGTCGAGATAGACGTTTTCGGCTTCGAGCAGCGCGCGTTCGAGCGCATCGGCGATGGGGTGCGCCTGCGGGATTCGCTTCAACGGGTCGATCGACCGGTCGATCGCGGTGCAGAGAAGCGCGTACATTTTTCGATAGTCCGGCGACATTTGTACAACCTCCATACCTGTATTCGGGTAAAATAATCCTATCAAAAAATAGTTTGCTAGTCAACCCGTATACGGGTAATGTTTGCCTTTCCTCTTGTTATCATTGTAGCGTCCTTCAAAAAGGCAACAATGAAAGCAACGAGGTTATTGAGATGGATTATTCTTCTCTCTACGTGCAGCGTATCCGCCGGCTGTGTAAAGAGCGGGGAATCTCTATCAATAAGCTCGCGACAATGAGCAATGTAAAGCAGTCCACCCTCGACAACATCATGCGCGGGATTACAAAAAATCCGCGAGTGATGACGCTTCACAGGCTTGCAATCGCCTTCGGCATGACACTCGCGGAATTTCTGAACTATGAGGAACTGAACAATTACGTTTTTGAAGAAGAAGCGGACGAAGACTGACCGAGCAGCCACAGGACGCCGCGCGCCAGCCGGGCCTCCGGTTCGTTGAAATGCCCGCCGGGCTCCCATTGAAGCGCGAAGCGCTGAAGATTTCCATCGTTTTGCATGGCCGCGTACTGCGCGCGCGTCGCATCGCCGACGGAGCGCATGGCGCGGTTTTTTGTGCGCTCCTCGCGCTCGCCCAGGCTGAGATAAACCCGGCTGCCCGGCGGCGCCGCTTTGCCGCGCATATAATCCTGCCAGCCCGGAAACCACAGCGAGCCCGAACAGCTGGCCGCGCCCGCAAACGCACCCGTTTCGTAAAACGCCCACAGGCTGAAAAGCCCCGCCAGCGAATAACCGCAAAGCAGCTTTTCCCGCGCGCCGAAGCGGGCGGCGATTTGCGGCGCGCATTCGTCCGTCAGCCAGCGCAGCGTCCGCGCGCCTTCTCCGGCGAAGCCTTCGCTGCCAAACGCGGGCGGCGCGGGCCAGGGGGAGAAGCAGCGGTTCCAGTCCTCCGCCTGATAGGCGACGAGCAGCAGATTCTGTCCCTCCAGCCGCTCGATCAGCGCTTCGGGCGTTTCATGCGCGCCCGTGCCCCAGAAAACAGCCGGACCGCCCCGGCCGATCTGCACGGCACGGAAAATGTGCCCGGATCGTTCAAACGTTTCCATTAATCAAAAAACTTGCCCTTGAAAAAATTTTCGTTGCCCAACGGCCTGGCCGTCAGCCGGAACATCACGCAGCCGTCCGGGCAGACGATGGTTTTCGTATACTTGCCCTCTCCGCCGATGTTTTCCAGATCGCCGCCGCTGCGGACGGCTTCCATAATCGGGAAGAGCATCATCATCGTCTTCGAGCAGATGCCGCAGCCCTGCGCGCTAACCGGGCAGCCGTAGGTGCAGGTGTATTTATCGCCGATTTCCTCGCCGTTGCGGCAATAGCGCTCCGTGTGATCGCCGCGCAGAAAGCCCGTCACTTCGATTTCGAATTCATATTCTTCATTATACCACTTTTTCACAGCGATCCCTTCCTTTGCGCGCAAATTTCAGCGCCGTATTTGCAGATGAGCGAGGTGAGGATAAACATTACGCCCAGGGCGAACGAACCGTCGCAGTCCAGCTTCAAATCCGCCACATCCGGCAGATACTGCGCAAGCACCGCGTGCGTAATTGCGGCCAGCAGAAGCGCGCCGAACGGAATGCAGACGGTCAGAACGCCCAGACGGAACATTTCCTTCGCGCCTTCGAGCGTGAAGGGCGTGCCGTCTTCCAGCTCATGGCGGAAATAAAGGTGAGCGAATCTGGAAAGCACGGCCTCGCCGGCGCAGAGGATGATCCCGACGGCCATCGTCGCGTAGAACGAGCCCATGCTCATTTTCGCGCTCTTTTCGACGATTCCGCCGAGCGTGACGCTGCCGATTTTCAGCGTTTCCACCCCGGCCGCAAGGCTGGCGATGCCGACGATACAGCCGCACACGCCGACGATGCAGCAAATAAAGACGACTTTGCTGAGAAACTTGCCGAGCCGGGCCAGCTTTTGGATTGTAACCAGCGTTTTCATGCGAGTAAAACCTCCGAAAATATAAATCAAATGATGCGCAACATTTGAACTGTATCATGTGTTGCATATTCTGTCAACGCAAATTTGAAAAAGCTTGCGAATTTGTGTGGAGAATGGTATACTCAAAAATGGCTTGTAATCGACAATTCAGAAAAAGGAGGATACGTGATGGTACCGATTATCATGCCGCGCCAGGGACAGAGCGTGGAAAGCTGCATCATCACAAAATGGCACAAAAATGTCGGCGACGCTGTTTCGCCGGGAGATATTCTTTTCTCCTACGAGACGGATAAGGCCGCTTTCGACGAGGAAGCGAAAGAAGCGGGCGTTTTGCTTGCGATCCTGCGCGAAGAAGGCGACGACGTTCCCTGCCTTGAAAACGTTGCTGTGATTGGCGAAGCGGGAGAGGATCCATCCGCGTTCATCGCCGGGGGAGACGCGTCCGCGAAGGCGGAAGAGACTGCGCCCGTTGCCGAAATAAAGGCAGAGCAGCCCGCTCCCGTTGTTACGGCGGAAAAGGCCGAAGGAAAAATTTCTCCGCGCGCACGCGCGCTGGCTGAAAAATCCGGCGCGGATCTTTCGTTTGCGCAGGCGACCGGCCCGCATGGCCGCGTGATCGCCCGCGACGTGCAGAAGCTGATCGACGAAGGACGCGTCGCAACGCCCGCCGCCCGCGGCGAAGCCGCCATGGGAATCGAAGGCACGGGGCTCGGCGGACGCGTATCGCTGCGCGATCTGGAGCAGAAGCCGGCCGCGGAGATTGCGGCGCCCGCCGCGCAGCAGCCCGAAACATGGGAAGAAAAGCTGCCGAACATCCGCAAGGTGATCGCAAAGCAGATGCATCAGTCGCTTTCCGAAATTCCGCAGCTCACGCACACGCTTGCGTTCGACGCGACGCAGATTCTCGCGCTGCGCAAAATGTTCAAGGAAAACGGCGAAGCGTTCGGCATGAGCGGTGTGACGATCGGCGATCTGATCGTTTACGCGGCAAGCCGCACGCTGACGCAGCCGGAGCATGCCACACTCAACGCGCATTTCCTCGGCGATACGATGCGCTATTTCCGCAACGTGCAGATGGGCATCGCGGTGGATACGCCCCGCGGATTGATGGTGCCCACGCTGCGCGACGCGAACAAAAAGACGCTGCTTGAAATTTCCAGGGAGACGAAGGAGCTGGCCAACGCCTGCAAGCAGGGCTCGATCAGCCCCGATCTGCTCTCCGGCGCGAGCTTCACCGTTTCCAACGTCGGCGTATACGGCATCGAAAGCTTTACACCTGTAATTAACCCGCCGCAGACGGGCATTCTTGGCGTCTGCGCGCTGCAGGACCGCGTGCGGCCGGGCAAAGACGGGCAGATTGAGCTGTATAAAGCGATGACGCTTTCACTTACTTATGACCACCGCGCGCTGGATGGTTCACCCGCCAGCCGCTTCATGCGCGACCTGAAGCATAACCTGGAGAACATCCAGCTGCTGTTGGGAGGCGGAAGCTATCATGCATGATCTGATCGTACTCGGCGGAGGCCCGGCCGGTTACCTCGCCTCGGAGCGCGCGGGTCATGCGGGGCTGGACGTCGTATGTTTTGAAATGCGCGAGGTGGGCGGCGTGTGCCTGAACGAAGGCTGCATTCCTTCCAAGGCGCTGCTCAATTCCGCGAAGATTTATAACCATGCCAAGCATGGCGAAGCTTTCGGCGTAATCGCCGGAGATATCAGACTTGATCATTCGCTCGTCGAAAAGCGGCGCGCGAAGGTTGTCAAAACGCTGGTGGGCGGCGTGAGCGCCGGCCTGAAGGCGAATAAAGTGACCGTTGTGAAAGAACGGGCCGTAATCAAAGGTTTTGTTCCGGGCGGCTTCGCCGTGGAAGCGGCGGGGCAGACCTATGAAGCGAAGAACCTGCTCATTGCGACGGGCTCTTCTCCCGTCATGCCTCCGATTCCCGGCCTGCGCGAAGGATACGAAGCCGGCTGGGTGCTCACGAACCGCGAAGTGCTGGCGCTTGCGGAAGTTCCGGCGAAGCTGACCATCATCGGCGGCGGCGTGATCGGGCTGGAAATGGCGGCGTATTATCAGACTGCGGGCAGCCAGGTGACGGTTGTTGAAATGCTCGACCATATCGCCGGACCGACCGACGGAGAAATCAGCGCGCTGCTTTTGAAGGCGTATCAGGCTAAGGGCGTAAAGTTCGAGCTGGGCGCGAAAGTCGTATCGCTTGGCGAGGGAAAGGTGAACTTTGAACGCGACGGCCGGACGTATGCCGTTGAATCGGACAAGGTGCTCTGCTCAATCGGCCGCCGCGCAAATATCCAGGGCATCGGCCTGGAGACGATCGGTGTGGAAATCACGCGCGCGGGCATTAAGACCGATTCGCGCTGCCGCACGAACGTGCTCAACTGCTACGCCGCGGGCGACGTCAACGGCGTGTCGATGCTGGCGCATACCGCCTACCGCGAGAGCGAAGTGGCGGTCAATACGATCCTGGGCAAAAAGGACACGATGCGCTATCACGCCATTCCGTCTGTGATCTACACCGATCCCGAGGTCGCGTCCGTCGGCTTGAGCGAGGAAGCCGCAAAGGCAGCCGGCGTCGAGTACGATTGCAGGAAGCTCTCCATGCGCTATGCAGGCCGGTTCGTCGCCGAAAACGAGGGCGACGGCCTGTGCAAAATTCTCGTCGATAAAAAGCACCGCAACGTCATCGGCGTGCATATGCTCGGCACGTATTCGTCCGAGATTATCTGGGGCGCGGCCGAAATGATCGAAACCGAGCTTCGCGTCGTGGACGCGCGCGAAATCGTCTTCCCGCATCCCACTGTTTCCGAAATCATCCGCGAAGTCCTGTGGACGTTCGAGGATTGAAGATTACGACAAACGCGAGAGAATAGGAAGGAGCCTGAATCATGCCGAAGTCTCAATTTGTTGACCCGAATGAAATGCGCAAGCCTGGCTTTATTAAGTTTCAGGATATCCCGGTAAACCAGTACCAGAAAACCGTCAGGCAGTCCAAAGCGGACGGAGAAGGATACGCCGACGCCGACTACAAGCGGATCTTCCGCGATATGGCGTATATCCGTGAGTTTGAGACTATGCTGAACCTGGTCAAGACCCGCAGCGAGTATCACGGCATCGCCTACAACAATCCCGGCCCGGCGCATCTGTCGATGGGACAGGAAGCCGCCGCCGTCGGTACGGCGTACGTGCTCGATACGAACGATTTCTGCTTCGGCAGCCATCGAAGCCACGGCGAACTGCTCGCCAAGGCGTTCTCTTCCATCGAAAAGCTCGGCGACGCGGAGCTGGAAAAGATCATGCGCGAATACTTCGGCGGCAAGATTCTCAGCCGCGTAGAAGGCGGACAGAACTCCGTGAAGGAACTGGCGATGGATTTCTTCCTCTACGGAGCGATTTCCGAGATTTTCGGCCGCGAGACGGGCTTTAACCTCGGCCTCGGCGGTTCGATGCATACGTTCTTTATGCCTTTCGGCATCTATCCGAATAACGCGCTCGTCGGCGGTTCCGCCGATATTGCGACCGGCGCCGCGCTCTTCAAGCGCGTCAATCGCAAGCCCGGCATCGTTGTCGGCAACTTTGGCGACGGCGCAATCGGCTGCGGCCCCGTGTGGGAAGCGATGAACTTCGCGGCGATGGATCAGCTCACGCAGCTTTGGCCCGACGAAATGAAGGGCGGTCTGCCGATTCTCTTCAATATCTATAATAACAGCTACGGCATGGGTGGCCAGACCCGCGGCGAAACGATGTGCTACGATTTCGTTGCGCGCATCGGCTCCATCGCGCCCAGCCAGATGCTTGCCGAGCGCGTGGACGGCTTTAACCCGCTCGCCGTTATCGACGCGACAAAGCGCAAAAAGCAGGCGATTCTCGATCGCAAGGGCCCGGCGCTGCTCGACGTGGTGACGTACCGTTTCAGCGGGCACAGCCCGTCTGACAGCAACAACTACCGCGACAAGGAAGAGATTGAAGCCTGGATGGCGCAGGATCCGCTCATCAGCTATCGCCAGCAGCTGGTTGAGGCCGGCGTGGCGACCGAGGCCGAGTGCGAGGCGATGCTGGAAGAAGCCGGCATGGCCGTTGAAAAGGCGTACCGCAAGGCGATCGATCTGGAAATCAGTCCGCGTATCGATCTGGAAAAGAATCACAGCATCATCGCCGACCTGATGTATTCCAACGAGATCCGTCCGAGCATGGATCCCGGCCGCGAGCCCGACGTGCTGACCAGGTACGAGGAAAACAGCCGCGTGCAGTCCATCGCGAAGAAGGAACGCTTCGGCTTCGACGCGGAAGGCAAGCCTGTTTCCAAGAACAGGGTTTTCCAGTTCCGCGAGGCGCTGTTTGAAGCCATTATGACCCGCTTCTATGAAGACCCGACGCTGTGTTTCTACGGCGAAGACGTTCGCGATTGGGGCGGAGCGTACGCGGTTTCCCGCGGCATGCTCGAGTCCATCCCGTATCAGCGGCTGTTTAACGCGCCGATTTCCGAAGGCGCAATCGTCGGCACGGCGGTCGGCTACTGCATGTGCGGCGGCCGCGCAATTGCGGAGCTGATGTACTGCGACTTCCTCGGGCGCGCGGGCGACGAGGTATTCAACCAGATGAGCAAATGGCAGGCCATGAGCGCCGGCATCATCAAGATGCCGCTGGTGCTGCGCCTTTCCGTCGGCAGCAAATACGGCGCGCAGCATTCGCAGGACTGGTCCAGCCTGTGCACGCATATTCCGGGCCTGAAGGTCGCTTTCCCGGCTACGCCTTACGACGCGAAGGGCCTGATGAACGCCGCGCTCGTCGGCACCGACCCGGTTATTTTCCTGGAAAGCCAGCGGATTTATGATGTAGGCGAACAGTTCCATAAGGGCGGCGTGCCGGAAGGGTTCTATACCGTCGAGTTCGGCGAGCCCGATGTGAAGATCGAGGGCAAGGATATCACCATTCTCACCATCGGCGCGGTGCTTTATCGCGTGCTGGACGCGGTGAAGGAGCTGAAAGAAAAATACGGCATGGAAGCTGAAGTGATCGATGCGCGGACGCTGGTACCGTTCAACTATGAAAAGGTGCTCGCTTCCGTCAAAAAGACCGGCCGCATTGTCCTTGTCAGCGATGCTTGCCAGCGCGGCAGCTTCCTCAACGATATGGCGCGCAACATCACTGAGATGGCGTTCGACGATCTCGACGCTCCGCCGGTTGTTATCGGCGCAAAGAACTGGATCACCCCGGCGCATGAGCTGGAGCATTACTTCTTCCCGCAGGCCAGCTGGATTCTCGACGCGATCAACGAAAAGATCGTGCCGCTGCCGGGGTACACGCCCGTCACCAACCAGACGGTTGAAGAGCAGCTCCGCATCGAGAAGGAAGGCCGGTAAGATTTTCCGGGCTTTGCCCGGATAAGAGAAAACGCTACTTCGCTGGATGGTGAGGGCTTTTCCGCCATCCAGCCTACATTTTTGTTTTCCGAAAGGACGGATATTCTATGAGCGATAAGATGATCCGGCTGGACGTCAACCACATGATGGCCGATATGCTCGGCCTGCAATGCGGCGTGAATCCTGCCGAGGTGGACGCGCTGGCCGCGTTCGCCAGGCGCGCGCAGGAAAACGTTGCCGCCAAGCGCGGCACGGGGATGCTCGGCTGGACGGAGCTTCCGTACAACCAGGACGAGGTTGTGGAGAAGCTGATCCGGGTTGCGGCGAAGGTTCGCGAAAAATTCGATGCGTTTGTGGTGCTGGGAATCGGCGGCTCCGCGCTGGGCCCGATCGCCATTCAGCAGGCGCTTAACCATCTGCATTACAATGAGCTGCCCAAGGAAAAGCGCAACGGTCCGCGCCTGTATGTTGAAGATAACGTGGATCCCGAGCGCATGGCGGCGCTGCTGGACGTGATCGACCCGAAGACGACGTGCTTCAACGTGATCACCAAGTCCGGCGCGACGGCGGAAACGATGAGCCAGTACCTGATCGTGTCCGATCTGCTCAAGCGCGAAGTGGGCGAGGGCTGGCAGGAGCATATCATTGCCACTACCGACGAAAGTCGCGGCAACCTCATCAAGCTCGTCAAGAGCGAAGGCTTTGAATCCTTTGTAATTCCCAACGGCGTAGGCGGACGCTTCTCCGAAATGTGCCCGGTCGGCCTGCTGGCCGCCGCCGTCTGCGGCATCGACATCCGCGCGATGCTCAAGGGCGCCGCGATGATGGACGAAGCCTGCAAATCCTCCGACGTATGGAAGAACCCGGCGCTGCTGGAAGCCGCGCTGCAGTATATCTGCTCGGAAGAGATGGGCATTAACGTGCACGTCATGATGCCGTATGCCGACAGCCTCAAGTATATTGCCGACTGGTTCTGCCAGCTGTGGGCGGAAAGCCTCGGCAAGAACGTGACCCGCAAGGGTATGGCCGTCAACGTTGGTCAGACGCCGGTAAAGGCGCTGGGCGTGACGGATCAGCATTCGCAGCTGCAGCTTTACACCGAAGGCCCGTACGACAAGGTCGTCACGTTCCTGAAGGTGGAAAATTACCGCGCGGAGACGAAAATCCCCAACGGCTGCGAGGATATTCCGGATGTTGCTTTCCTCGGCGGCAAGAGCCACAACCAGCTCATCCAGGCGGAACGCCAGGGCACGGAATACGCGCTTTTGCGCGCCGGCCGCATGAGCCAGACGATCACGCTGCCCGAGGTGAACGCCAATACCATCGGCCAACTGCTTTACTTCCTCGAACTGGCGACCGCGTACATGGGCGAGTTCCTTGATATCGACGCGTTTAACCAGCCCGGCGTGGAAGAATCGAAGCTCGCGTCCTTCGCGGTGCTCGGCCATCCGGCGGAGAAGTTCGCCAAGAAGCGCGAAGAAATGGCCACGCAGCCCAAGGAAAAGGATAAATACATCCTGTAAAACAAATAAGCCGACGGGAAGAGCTTCGGCTCTTCCCGCTTTTTTGACCATCAACCCGGAACGGAGGGGGACGCATTGGAAAAGAAAATTTGGCGCGCAATTCCCGGAAAACGCACACTGGAAGATCTGGCGGATCCTTCCGATTTTTTTGCAAAGGCCGAGGCGGATGCATGGAGCGATTGCCGTGCGCCTTTCAGCGCGCATCTTGCGCGGCTGAGCGCCGAACTGGCTGCGGATGTATATGAGCTGTCGCTTTCGCAGTGGCGCAGCGCTGGCTGGCAGGATTGCACGTTTGTGGTTGAAAACCGCGTTTTCCGACTGGAAGCGGACGGTGATTCGCGCATGCAGCTGCTGGAACGCGAATGGCGCAGACGCAAGGCGCGCGCGTTTTTGCAGCGCAGGAACGTGGTTATGGACAGCGTAAACGCGCTGCGTCAGATTTTCGTAACCGATCTGGGCAAGGCGGTTGTGATGACGCGCGTCTGCGAGGACGGGAAAATCGTCGTTGCAATCTCGTTTATCGGCACAACGGAAAAGCTGAGCGACTGGATGTCCAACTTCAAGATCCGGGAAAGCGGGGGACTGCATTCCGGTTTTTCGGCGCTGGCAATGCAGTTTGCGGCGCAAGCGCCGCAGATCATGCTGCCGGAGCTTGGCGGCGAACTGAACCGTGAAACGGTAACGCTGGAAGAAATTCTGGAAGAATGCAAAAAGACGGACGGTCGGTTTGTTCTCTGGGTTTCCGGGCACAGCCAGGGCGGCGGCGTCGCGCAGGCGTTTGTGCAGGATCTGCTCGAGCGCGGCGTGCGTCCCGAAGCCATTCGGGCGTATACGTTCGCCGCGCCGACGGTTGCGGTATGCAATCCGTCGCTGCATCCGGAGACGTATCCGATCTATAACATCGTAAACGCGGACGACTTGGTTACGCGTATCGGCGCACAGGTTCGACTGGGCGTGGACTGTACCTATTACCCGGACGATGCGTTCCGCTGCCGCTATTACGGACTGGAAACGCCGCACGACGCGTTCGATCGGATGTTCTCGATCACTTCGCAGCTGGCGGATCAGAAGGAAACGTTTGCCTTCGCGATCGCGATGATGAAGCTTTTTGCAAAATCGGACGAGGAGGGCGTGCTGCATGATTTCTTTAACGAAGTCATACCGCACCTTTCGCTGCTGTACAAGATGAGCCTCTCGCGCGCGGAGATTGCGGCGTTTTTTCTGGACTGGCTGAACGCGACGCATGTGCAGGTTATCGGCGGCGCAGCGGACGAGGCGCAAGTTGCGTATTTTGCCGCGCAGCTGACGCGCTGCATGGAAGATTTCGGCGGCGTGACAAGCGCGATCGCGCTGCGGCAGGCGGTTTTTGCGCCGCACCATATCCGCATCAAGCACGATAAGACGACGATTCCGGCGTACATCGCCATCGTGCGCCGATATCTGCAGGACCTGAACTTCGCCTGCTGGCGCGGCGATGTGCCGCAGCTGTGTGAGCAGACGGCGGCCTTCGCTCTGGAAGCGGCGCAGCCGCCCGAAATAGAAAACGAAGCTGCGCCGGATGAAAGCAAGGACGCGTAACTGGTAAAAACTGGTTATGAAAATTTAATCATTTCAGGGAACTTGCGGGGGAATTGGAACGTCCAACTTATTGCGGAAACAATCCGCTTTGAAAGGAGGTCTGTTCCATGAAGAAAACCCGGTTGTCCCTGTTGTACAAAAGCGTTCTGTGCGCTCTGCTGCTTGCCGTCTGCGCGACGGCGGCTGCGCCCGCCCTGGCGGAAGCTCCGGTATTGTCCGGCGTCGTTCGCAACCTCAACGGCGGAAGCTACGTGAACCTGCGCGCGCATCCCGCATATTTCGGAGCGATTCTTGCGCGCATCAGTCTCGGCACGAAAGTTGAAATCGTCGGCCGCGAAGGCGACTGGTATGCGGTCAAGGTTTGCGGAATGAGCGGCTATATGCACTCGTTCTTTGTTAAAACCGAAAACAAGGCGCCGCAGGTAAAAGCGGACGCGTTTGTCCGCACCTTCAACGGCGGCCGCCTGAACCTGCGCACGTACGCGAGCGTCTGCGCCGATTCGCTCGGCCTGTATGCGAGCGGCACGCCCGTGACCATCCTGGATTACCAGACCACGTGGTGCAAGGTTTCCGTCTGCGGCAAAACCGGCTACATGAAGACGGATTATCTCGCGCTTTGCGCGGCGATGACCGCCAAGCCTGCCGCCCGGAAGGAAGCCGCGCCCGTCGTATGCGACGCCGCGACGCTGACTCCCGCCATTGAAGTTCCCGCCTGCTCCGTGCCGGCGAAGGACTTCGGCTGGCCGTCCTGGCAGCTTTCCTGGGGCGATCCTGCGCCGATCGTTCCGGCGGAGTGCTTCATTCCGCTCGGCTGACGAACGTTATACAAAAGAAGCGAGAATTGAACAAAAGATAAACGAAAGCTCCGACCGCCTGTGCGGAAGGAGCTTTCTGCTATTCCTGCTCTTTTTGCGCGTATGCGCGCGGGGGACAACCGACCAGCTCGCGAAAGCGCCGGGAGAAATAGAGCGGATCCTCAAACCCGACGGAATAGGCGACAGATTTGACGGAAAGATCGCTTGTTTCCAGCAGCATGCGCGCCTGTTCGATGCGAAAATGCGTCAGGTAACGCGCGGGAGAAACGCCCATCTGTTCCTCAAACGCGCGATACAGCCGGCTGCGGCATACGCCGACGGCGCGGGTGATTTCGCTGATGGAAATCGGACGGGAATAGTTGTTGGCGATAAACGCGCATGCGCGCCGCACATGTTCGAGACTGCTGCCTTCCGTGCGCTGCTCCGCGCGGTTTGCGGTTTCGGTAAGCCAGGCGAGGAAAAAGCAGAGACAGCCGGTCATGCACATGGAGTCCTGCATGAGAACGCCGCTTGCATGGATGATGTCGTAAATCAGACGGCGCGGCGTTTCAAGGTCCTCGAAATGCCGGACGGGGGATTCGGGCGTGAGCCCGGCGCGCGCGGACATGGCCGCCGCGTCGATTCCCTGAAAGCCGACCCAGCAGTATTCCCAAGGGTCGTCCGCATCTGCGCGGTAACAGATGGATTCTCCCGGCGGCGCGAAAAACAGATCGCCTCTTGAGAGCGAATAATCCTTTCCAGCAAGCGTATAGACGCCCTTCCCGCCGACGATAAAATGTATAAGAAAATGATCGCGCACGGCAGGTCCCCAGCAATGGCCCGCGCGACATTTTTCCGTGCCGGTGTTGTACACGGTCAAAAAGGTGATATCATGCCGCTGCGCCTTAAACGCGCGCTTATTCTGACTCTCTTCCATAATCGACAGTATATATCCTTTATCCGAGAAAAGCAACATATCTCCATGTTTTTTGCGGGAAAATTATCTTGTGCGTCTGGCAGGATGGGTTATAATGGTGGGGTAAGAAAGGGGATTGAAAGACATGAAAATTCTTGTTACGGGCGGCGCGGGCTATATCGGCAGTCATACCTGCGTGGAACTGCTGGAAAAAGGACATCAGATTGTCATCATCGATAACTTCTGCAACTCCAAACCGGAGGCGCTGGACAGCATCCGCAAGATTACCGGCAAGGATTTTGCGTTTGTTCAGGGCGATCTGCGCGACCCGCAGGCGCTGGACGTCGCTTTCTCGGGAGAGCCTGTCGACGCGGTGATTCACTTCGCGGGCCTGAAGGCCGTTGGCGAATCCGTCGAAAAGCCGCTGGAATATTACGACAACAATCTTACCGGCACGCTGGAGCTGATGAAGGCCATGCGCCGGCATAATGTCAAGCGCATCGTATTCTCTTCTTCGGCTACGGTGTACGGCATGAACAACCCCGTGCCTTTCAAGGAGGATATGCCCACCAGCGCGACCAACCCCTACGGCTGGACGAAGGTGATGATCGAGCAGATTTTGACCGACGCCGCGCATGCGGATCCGGAGCTTTCCGTCTGTCTGCTGCGTTATTTCAACCCTGTCGGCGCGCATGAAAGCGGACTGATCGGCGAAGACCCGAACGGTATTCCGAACAACCTCGTGCCGTACGTTTCGCAAGTTGCGGCCGGACTGCTTTCCAAGCTGCGCGTATTTGGCGACGATTACGATACCCCAGACGGCACGGGCGTGCGCGACTACATTCATGTGGTCGATCTGGCGCGCGGTCATCTCGCTGCGCTGGATTATACGATGACGCATAAGGGCCGCGAAGTGTTCAATCTGGGCACCGGCCGGGGAACGAGCGTGCTGGAAATTGTCAAGGCGTACGGCAAGGCCTGCGGGCATGAAATTCCCTATCAGATCGTGCCGCGCCGCGCGGGCGATATCGCCACCTGCTATGCGGATACTGAAAAGGCTGCACGCGAGCTGGGCTGGAAGGCGGAATACGGCATCGATAAGATGTGCGAAGACGCGTGGCGCTTTGCCAAACAGCGCTACGGCGTGTGAGATTCAGAGCGGCTTTGCCGCATTCATAAAACAAACAGCGCGCGGTGGATTTTTGCCGCGCGCTGTGTTATTATAATACGGAAATAATTCGTTTGAGGTGTTTTCGATGCTGGACGTATGCCTGCTGGGGACGGGCGGTATGATGCCGCTGAAGAACCGGTTTCTCGCTTCTGCGCTTTTGCGGCTGGACGGCCGCAGCGTGTTGATTGACTGCGGCGAATGCACGCAGGTGGCGCTGAAGGCGGCGGGATTTACGTTCAAGCCGATCGACGCGCTCTGCGTAACGCACCTGCACGCCGATCATATCAGCGGACTGCCAGGGTTTCTGCTTTCGATGGGCAACGAGGGGCGAACCGAACCGCTGACGATTCTCGGGCCTTTCGGCATTCGAGAAGTGGTGCGCTGTCTGCGTGTGATTGTTCCCGGTTTGCCGTTCGAGGTGGAATGCGTCGAAATGACGGCGCAGGAGGAACATTTCTCTCTCGCAGGGTTTGAGATTACGGCCTTCCCAGTTCTGCATCGGGTTCCGTGCTATGGCTTCTCGTTTGATGTAATGCGTCAGGGACGTTTTGATGTGGCGCGCGCACGCGCGGCGAATATCCCGCAGCGGTTCTGGAACGCGCTGCAGCATGGACAAACGATAGAAACCGACGGTCGGTTTCTGACGCCGGAGATGGTGCTTGGACAACCGCGGCGCGGGCTGAAGGTGACGTACTCCGTCGATACGCGGCCTGTGCCGGCAATTGTGAAATATGCGAAAGGGTCGGATCTTTTCATTTGCGAAGGCATGTTCGGCGATGAAGAAAAGCATGCGCGCGCTGTCGAAACGCGGCATATGACGTTCAGCGAGGCTGCGAAGCTCGCGGCGGCTGCGCAGCCTGGCGCGCTCTGGCTGACGCACTACAGCCCGTCCATGCCGGATCCGGAACCGTACCTCGAAAAAACGCGTGAAATTTTCGCCGAAACCTACGCCGGAGCGGATGGAATGAAAAAGACGCTGAAATTCAGCGACGAGTGATCAAACGTCGCGGAACATCGCGTCTTTGCGGGCCATAAAAAGCTTCAGAAATTGAACGCCGGGCAGATCGTCGTATTCCGCAGGGCGGATGCCGTTCCGCGTAATTTCAAGAATTTTTGCGCCGGGAATTGCGGAGAGCACAGGCGAATGCGTTGCGAGAATAAACTGGCAGTCGTCCTGGACGGCGTCGAGAATCATCAGACAGAGCGCATACTGGTTTTCAAACGAAAGCGCGCCTTCAGGTTCGTCGAGCAGATATACGCCGCCCGGCCGCAGGCGCGAACGGAAGAAATCGAGAAAGCCTTCACCGTGAGAGCACAGCGCCAGATCGCCTGCGTAGAGACCTGCAAGGTCGGCCAGCGTGTGCGCATGCGGCATGCGCAGGTACGCCTTGTCTCCGGCCGTCTCCTCGCGATCGATCCGCTCAAGCTCGCGGCGCGCTTCTTCCTTCGTGCGGCTGACCCAGCCGATATAGGCGATAAAATCCTCTGCAGAAAAGAAAAAGCTGCGTTTCATTCCGCGCCGGGCAAGCGTGAAAGCGTCCTGTTGGGCGGAAATTGTTTTTTCCCGCTCGATAATTCCCTGGCCGATGCGCACTGCGTCCAGCTTTTCCGCAAGATTTGCAAGCAGCGTCGACT
>CAKTTL010000003.1 GCA_934615235.1 uncultured Clostridia bacterium | reverse complement strand
ACCTTCGGTTTCCCTCCTTGAACTGACGAAAAATCCGCTCGTGCTGTCGCCTCTTCCTTTTTCAGATACACCCTAGAAAACGAAGCGGAAATATTCGGCCGGGAGCACGTTAACGAAGGCGTGGCACTGTCGACGGACGCGAACGACGTTTCCTGCCTGCTGCCGACGGTTCACGCGCTTGTGGGCGGTTATAACGGAAACGCGCACAGCGCGGGTTTTACGCCGTTCGACGAGAACATGTGCTATGTGGGCGCGGCGAAGCTGCTGGCCTGCACGGCGGCGGAGCTGCTTTATAACGGCGCGGAAAAGGCTCGGCTGGTGCAGCGCAATTTCAGGCCTGTGATGACCAAACGGGAATATCTGGAAAACTGGTGCGGCATTCGGGAATAAACGGAAAAACGCCGGACGGGAAATGAAGTATCCTGTCCGGCGGTTTGCATGTCAGCGCAAAAAGCCTTTTTCCGCCAGAATATCCCCGGCCATTTCCAGATATTTCTGCACCGTTTCGTTGGGCGATTGATAATCGAAGAGGATAAACGAATGTTTCTGCCCGGGCAGGAGGACGAGCCTGCTCTCCACGCCGCAGGCGGTCAGCCGGTCGTGGAGCTGCGCCGTTTCATGGGGGAAGATAATTTCGTTGCAAAGCCCCTGCATGTGGGCTGCGGGCGTGTTGCCGGGGCCTGCCTGCAGCAGAGGAGATACTTCCGCGCCTGCGCGGTATTTCTCCAGCCACTCCGCTGTGCTTGCCGTCTTCACATCGCACGCGCCGAAAAGGTCGGCGTTCAGCCGGCCGGTCAGATCGACCGCGCCGTTAAAGTTGACGATATAGTCGGGCCGCGCGCGCTCATCCGGCACAATCGCGGGCGTGCCGAGACAGAGCGCGAGATGCCCGCCGGCTGATTCGCCGCAAACGCATATTTTATGCGGCAAAATGCCGAGCGCCTGCGCATGCTCGCGCAGATACAGCATCGCGGCCGCGCAATCGTCGATACAGCGGCGCACGCCGCCGCCCTGAACGGCCAGCCGGTATTCAACCGACACGCTCAGTGCGCCGCGCGCCGCGGCATACCGCATATGGCGGGCAAAAGCGTCCGCCTGGCCGAAACGCCATGCGCCGCCATGCAGGAACACGACGCAGGGGCGCGGCTCGATCGCGTCAGGACGCTCAAGCAGGAAGGAAATCTGCGCGCCGTCGAAGGCGGAAAAAAAGATTCGTTCCATTGGGTTTTGCCTCCCGGTCTGCTATAAAACGGGGCGGGGGAGCGCTCGGCTCCTCCGCCCGTCTGTTTTGTTTTGCGAGATGCGGAATTATTTCATTCCAGCGGCTTCGCGGCGATCCGGCCAGCTGGTGATGTTGTTTTCCGTCACGTATTCGGTGATCTGACGCTGCAGCTCAGCCATAACTTCTTCCACGCCGCAGCTGGCGAAGTCCTTGTCGCGCTGTTCGCGGCGGGCATGCCAGTCGTCCATAACCATAGCGTAGAGGTTGTTGATCACAAAGGAGGTGCAGTTGCTGAACTGATCCTGCACAGCGCTGGTGTCGAACACGAAGCCGTCCAGCGGGTTGGCGACGGCGTTCTTGCCCAGTTCCACCTGCTTCATGACGATTTCCTGATCCTTGCCGATCTTGTTCAGGTTCGAGCCGATGGACCAGTCGGACAGGCCGTAGGCGGAATCCGCGCCTTCACGGCCGGTGGGGGTGGCGAAGGTCACGGAGCCGTCTTCGTTGACGGTGTAATGCTCGCCTTCCAGGCCGTAAGCCAGCATGCGGAAGATTTCCTGACCCTTGGTGCTGTGAAGCAGGTTGATCAGCTGCATCGCGCGCTCGGGGTTCTTGCTGGTGTAGGGGATGCCCACGCCGGTAGAGAAACCGCGGCCGTCCTTGGTCTGCACGGGGTTGCAGACGGCGATCTCAACGTCCCAGCCGTATACGTTCTTGTAGATCTCGTAGACTTCTTCCTTAGTCCAGTTCACATAGTCGTAGGCGAACTGGTTGTTGCCCGCCACGGCCATGTTTTCAAACGCATAGCCCGCGCCGAAGGGAGCCCAGCCGGCGGAAGCGTAGTCCTCGCGGATGTAGCCTTTCTGGTACCAGTCGTGGATGCGCTCCCATTCGTAAGCGTCGATATCATAGGTTTCGCTGCCGGGCACGTATTTGCTTTCGACGGTGAAGGTGTCGTCGCCCCAGTTGACCTGGAACATACGCTCATAGCCCCACTGGTTGCAATAGGTCTGGCCGAAGGGGCCGTAGTTGGCGTCAACCACGTTGCCGTTCACACCCAGGTTGATGGAACCGGCGGCCTTGAGGGCTTCCAGATATTCTTCCATCTTGTCATAGAGCTTCTTGACGTTTTCAACGGTGTAAGAATCGAACACTTCCATCATCAGGTCTTCGAGTTCCTGCGCGAAGTTGGGCATGCCGGCCTTTTCGAGCAGCTCCTTCGGGAAGACGAGGCAATACTTGCCGCCGCCCAGAACGGGGCCGTTGGGGATAAAATAGATATCGCCGTCGATGCGGTCTGCATCGAGAATTTCCTGGCCGTATTCGGCAAGCATATCCTGGCCGTATTCAGCGATCAGATCGTCCAGCTTGAGCAGCGAGCCCATCTTGACTTCGTTCTGCATATCGTGTACCCAGCCAAGCCATGCAACGTCGATCTGCTCGCCGGCGGCCATGGCCTTGGACCACTTGGAGGCGTACTCATCGAAGGAGATGGGCACGATGTTCAGCTTGGTGTTGGGCAGGTAATCCGCCAGCTTTTCATTGACGGCTTCCCAAACGCGGTCGGAATCCTTCTGCTTGTAGCCGCCGACCCAGACGTTCAGGGTAACGGTATCATCGGCAAGAGAGAAGGGGACGCAGGTAACAAGCATCACCAGCGCCAGAAGCAGGGCAACCAGAGATTTCTTCATGGAATGTACCTCCTTTTATATTGAAAGGGCTTCGCCCTTCCTTGACATAGACGCGGGCCGCTCAGCCCTTGACGGAGCCGATGGTCAGCCCCTTGGAGAAGTATTTCTGGAAGAACGGGAAGACGAGGAGCATGGGGCCCGCCGCGATGATGACCATTGCATAGCGCAGCGTTTCAATCGGCGCGGTGTAGGAACTCATATCGATGCCCTCGACGGGATTCTGCGCCATCTGCCTCATGAACGATTCCTGAGACAGAATGCGCTGCAGCAGGTATTGCAGGGTGTATTTATCAGGGTCGCGGATATACACGAGCGAGGTTCCCCAATCGCTCCAGCGGCCGACCAGGCTCATGAACGACAGCGCCGCGAACATCGGCACGGAAAGCGGGAGGACGATGGAGAAGAAGATGCGCAGCTCCGACGCGCCGTCCAGCTCCGCCGATTCGTAAAGCGATTCGGAAAGCCCTTTCATATAGGCGCGCAGCATGAACGTCGTGCCCGCGCCGCCTGCAATGCAGGGAAGAATATAAACCAGCAGGCTGTCGCCCAGGTGATAATACTGCGTGTACACGATATAGGTGGGGATGGTGTCCGCGCCGAAGAGCATCGTGATGAGCAGATAGCGCTGAATGATCGGCTTGTATTTGAAGTTGCTCCGCGCCAGCGGGTAGGCGATCATGCCGGCGGAGCCCATGGAAATGATCGTGCCCAGGATAGCGGAATAGGCGGTCACGCCGTAAGCCTTTATAACGGAGTCCGGGTTTTTGAAGGCGAGCCGGTAGCCGTCGAGCGAAAAGCCCTTGGGCAGGATGGAGAAGCCGGATCCGTTGCCGATGCCGAGGATCTGCGCCTCTTCCGAGATGGAGATGGAGAAGATCATGATAAGCGGAACGATCATTGTAACCGAAATCAGGATAAACATCAGGTGGATGGGAACCTTCCACATTTCGTTTTTTCTGCGCCAGGCGGATTTGTGCGCCGGATGAGCGATATCTGTCATTTTTCTGCCCCCTCCTGTCAGAACATCGAGTTTTCGGGCGAAACTTTGCGGACGATGGCGTTCGTGCCGATCAGCAGAATGGTGCCGATGGTGCTCTGCATCAGGCCGATGGCGCTGGATTGCAGGAAGCTGCCGTTTTGCAGGCCGCGATAGACGTAGGTGTTAATAACGTCCGTCGTTTCATAAAGCAGACCGACATTGCGGGGAATGGTGTAAAACAGACCGAAGTCGTTGCTGAAGATGCCCGCCACGGCGGTAATCAGAAACAGCGTGATCAGCGGTACCAGCGCGGGCAGGGAAACGTATCGCCGCTGCTGCCAGCGCGTCGCGCCGTCGATTACGGCGGCCTCATACAGCGTCGGGTCGATGCCCATCAGGCAAGCGTAATAGGTCAGGTATCCGTTCATGCCTTTCCAGATGGCGGTCAGCGTCAGAATCAGCGGCCACCAGGTGGGATCGGTGTATACGTCGTAGTACGGCAGACCGAGCGCGTCGCGAATCTGACGGAGGAAGCCGTAGGAAGGATGCAGGATGGCGTAGGTGATATAGCCAACGATAACCCAGGAAAGGAAGTTGGGGATCATCATGCTGGTCTGGTACAGCTTTTTCAGCTTTTTGCCGGAAAGCTCGTAGAGCATCAGCGCCGTGAAGATGGCGATCACATGACCGATGATGATGAAGGAAGTGCTGTAACTTACCGTATTGCGGATCAGACGGCCGAAGGCCGGAGATTTGAAAAGCACGGTAAAATTCTTGAGCCCGACCCACTTGCTGCCGAAGATGCCGTCGCGGTAGTTGTACTGGGTAAAAGGCATGATAATGCCGGCCAGGGGAACGAAATGAAAAAAGATATAGCCGATCACTGACGGCAGGCACAGCAGCAGATATTGCCAGTTCTTGCGGAAATCAATCAGCGCGCGGCCTTTTTTTCGTGCGACGGGTTGAACGCTCATGTTCGGTTCCTCCTCATGCGTTTGCGGGAGAAAGCGTTTTTGCTTCCTGTACGCATATTATGGCACTTGACTTGACAATTCAAGAACAAAAAACGCCCCGCAATATCTGTGCGGGGCGAATGAACGGGCGGGCATATGCGGCTATTCGCTTTTCCCTTCCGTGCAGCTACCTGCGGCTCCTGACCGGCGCTCCGGCAGACGCATAACGGCGAGCGTACCGGTGGGCGTGTTTTGCAGCGAAACGCCCCAGGCAGCGCTGAAGAGCAGGTGAATGCGCCTTGCGATGTTGGGCAGGCCGATGTGGTCATCCAGGTCGCTTGCCTCAGGGTGCTCCAATTGCGCGTTTACACGCGCCAGCTCCTCGTCGGTCATGCGTTCGCCGTCGTTTTCAACCGTTACGGCGATACCGCCGTCTTCTCTGTGCGCGCCGATCCAGATATTGCCGATGTACCGTCGCGGGCGCAGGCCGTGCTTGATGGCGTTATCGACGATCGGCTGGACGCTCAGCTTGAGCACGCGGCAGTCCAGCATGTCCTCGGGCACATCGGTGTGAATCTGCAGGCGTCCGGCGTAGCGGTAGGCGTACAGCTGCATGAAAAGCTCCACATGGTACAGTTCGTCTCGCAGCGGGACGACGTAATCGCTGCGCCGCAGCGCAATATGAAAATACTCCGAAAGCGTTCGCGCCATTTCCTCCAGCGGAGTGCCCTCGCCAAGCTCGTCAATGGCGACCCAGCGGAAGTAGTCCAGCACGTTATACAGGAAATGCGGGTCCATCTGGTGCTGCAGGGTGCGCACCTGTTCCAGCGAGAATTCGTGCATCTTTTCGTTGAGCTGCGACTGCATGGCTGTGTTGGTCAGGCGCAGATCGGTTACGGATTGGACGATGCGCTCGACTTCCTGCATGCCGCGGCTCTGCCTGGCGGGGACGGAAGGCGCGGCGGCCGGTTCTTCAATCGCGGTGATGATTCGATTGAGCGGGCGGAACGTGGTGAATACGATCAGCAGCACGACCAGAAGCGCCAGCACGAGCACAAGCGTGACCATCAGCGAGAAGATCCATTCGCCGCGGCTGGCGAGGGAGAAATACCGGTCGTACGGGCGCAGAAGAATATAGCGCCAGTTTTCCTGCGTGGAATCCTGACAGGAGACGACGTATTCGTTTCCGTTCATCTTAATCGTCTGCGAGTAACCGGCTTCAACGCCGGCGAATTCCTGCAGTTCGTCCGGTAGCGTGTCCCGATCGCCCAGCAGATAATAAGGCGTGCTCAGAATCATCTGCCCGGTTTTATCCACGATAAACAGCCGGGCGTTTTCTTTGTCCGGAAAATTGCCAAGCACCAGCGCGCCAAGCTTTTCGATGTTTACGTCCACCATCATATAGCCCGTCCGCACGCCGTTTTTGCCGACCATTTCGCGGATCAGCGTGAGCAGATAGGGATACTGGTTGTTCCAGCGCTGAAAGAAAACGCGGATATTTCCCTTGCCGTCGCAGCCGGCGGCCGCAGCGCGCCAGGCGTCGTTGAGCAGCAGGTTTTCGCTGGGTGATTTTGTGCTGCTGACGAGCCGGTCCATACGGGAAGAATAGGCGTAAACGTTTTCAACATAGGGGCTTGCGGAGCGGTAGTAGCCCATCCGCTCGGAAACCTTGTCAAGGTTTTCGTCAAAGCGTTTCTGCATCGCGTCGATCTGCGGGTCGCTGTCGAAAAACGCGCCCATTTCCTGACCGGCGGACGCACTGTAGGTCAGCTCGCGCAGGCTCAGCATAACCGCGTCCAGGGTCTGTATATTCTTTTCCAGCGCGGAAAGGTTGAGCAATTCAATATCGCTGACGATCATCCTGGGAATCTGATGCTGGTATACGGCGACGACCGCGCAGGAAAACAACATCGGCACCAGCAGCACGGAAATAAAATTGCGGGCGAAAAGCAGTTTGTTTCGCGGCACCATCCCGTGCAGCGTCATCATGGTCTTTTCTCCTTTGCGCTTCCCGCCGGTGCGGCGCGGCGTTCCATGTATTTATGAAAAAACTTGCTGAAATAGTGACTGTCCTTATAGCCGACCATCCCGGCGAGCTGAGCGTAGCTGTAGCGGCGGCGGGAAAGAAGCGCCGCCGCCTTTTCCATGCGCTGCTTTTCCACGTAGCCCATGACGGTATCGTTCGCCGAACGCTTGAATTCGCGGCAGAGATGCCCTTTTTCGCACTTTGGTGAAGGCGCGGATGAGGCTTTCCTTCATTACGGGCTTGACGAGAAAATCAACGGCTTCGCTCTGAATGGCGGCGTGTACGTAGTTGACCTCGTCGTATCCGGAAAGAATGACCACGCGGATATCGCTGTGCTGCTCGTGTACCCATTGCGCCAGCTCCAGCCCGGATACTTCGAACATCTGGATATCCGTCAGGATTGCGTCGACCGGATGGTTTTGCAGATAGGCGATCGCGTCGGAGCCGTCTTCCAGCGTGGCGGCGACATGAAACCCAAGCTGGTGCCAGTCGCAGTATTTGGAAAGGCTGCGGCGCGCCTGCTCCTCGTCGTCGACGATGATCAGCTGATAATACTCTCCGTCCATGCGCAGCCCTCCCGATCGTATAAAAATCTCAAAATACTATACCATGGATCAAATGCCGTTAAAAGAAGAAAAATATTGACAACAGCGGCAAAAAATTCGCCATTTTCGCACGTTTCTAACAAATTGCTGAACTCTGCTTTTCCCGCTTGAAAAAGGCCGGACGAAGAGATTATCATGGCTGACAGGTTTATTGAAACATTACAGGGAGGGAAACGTATGCCTCGTCCGATCGTTTTTTACACCGGCAATACTGTCGTCGCGCCTGGAGATACCGTCTGTATTCGCGGCGAGGATCTGGAAGGCCTGCGCGACGCGACGCTGTCGGACGGCAGACGGACGCAGCCGGTCGTTTTGCAGCAGCTCTGCGCGCAGTCGTTCAAATTCACCGTGCCGGAGACGTTCAGCCCGGGCGCGTTCGCATTTTCTGCGCAAAGCGAAGCGGGAAAGGCGGAGTTCCTTCTCAACGCGCCCGTCGTGCGCTGGCTGCAGGGCGACGAGGGCGAAGGCGCGACGGGCGGCGGCTGGCTGCGGCTGAACGGCGAATGTATGCGCGTGACGGAAGGAGCGCCGCCTTCGCTTACGCTGCGCTTGCCAGACGGCGAGAAGGCGCTTGCGCCGGAACGCGTATACGACGATTATTCGGTCGGGTTCGCGATGCCGGCCCTTGCGCCGGGAGCGTATCCGGCCCGGTATTGCAACGGCTTCACACAAACGGACGTGACGGTGAAAATTGTTCGAGCAGCCGAGGAGGAATGGCCTGCGGCGGTTTACGACGCGGCGGCGGAAGGCGTGCCCACGGACGGACACAGCGATTGCACGGACGCGCTGCGCGCGCTTTTTTCCCGCGTGGAAGCGGCGGGCGGCGGCGTGGTGCGTTTTCCGAAGGGACGCTTCCATCTTACGGGCTGTCTGCGCATTCCGCGCCGGTGCGTGATTCGGGGAGAAGGTTATCGCAGGACGCAGCTGTTCTGGACGGACGAGTGGCAGCGGAAGCTGCCCGCCGAGGACGGATGGCCGCACTGGGAGCCGCTGCCGCTGCCTGAGGCCATGCTGACGGCCGAAAGCGATTTCGCCATTGAGGGGATCGATTTTTCCGCGGCGCGGCTGGGCGGCCTGCTTGCGGCCGGCACGAAGGAACGCCCTGCCCGCAACGTGCGGCTGACCGGCGTGCGCGTCAATCAGAATGCATTTGCGGGCAACCTGATGACCGCGCGGCATGCGAAATATAACTATCCGGAGCGCTGCCGGGTGCTGGGCGAGACGATGATGGATAAAACGGATATGCTGCGCATTTTCGGCGAAAACGTGCGCATTGTGGACTGTGATTTCACATGGTCCGGCCGCCCGTTTTCCAATCTGCATCAAATGCGCAATCTGTTGATTCGGAATACGGCCTTTTGGGGTAAAACCGCCGTGGACGACTGGATGCCGCTGGGAACGCTGCATAATGCGATCATTGAGGACTGCGAGATTCGCGAATGGACGACCGGCTTCGGAGGCGACAATATCTATTTCGCGCGCACGCGGATGATGGATGTGATCGACAACAACCGCGAAGCGTTTACGACGGATATCGCTACGGGAATCGATTATGCCGGCCCGGCGGTTTGCGAAGGGCTGCGCTTTACTTTCCCGGACGCGGTAGAGATGACGAACGCCGCGCCCGGCAGCAAGCTGTGCGTTCTCTCCGGCCGGGGCGCGGGGCAGTATCGCACGGTGCAGGCGGTTTCGGGGCATACGGTTTCGATTGAAGAACCCTTCTCCGTCGAGCCGGATGAAAGCTCGAACCTGACGGTCAATGCGATGTTCAGCAACTGGTATTTTGTGAATCTGACGCTGGACAATGCAGGCGCGCTGCAGTTTTATACCGCGCAGAACAATACCGTTGTCGACGGCGCGGCGATTTCCCGGAGCGGCGGCATCGGCGGCTGGGGCCAGTTCGTATATGGCGGCGTGGCGAATAACTGGTACAACTCCTATATTCGCAATCGCTTCTCGGACTGCAACTATTATCATATGGGCGGCTGGTATATGGATCCTGCGCTGCCCGGTTCCTCTTTTCTCAGCGCAAGCGCGTACGGCAGGGGGACGGTGAATCTGTGCTGCCTCATGCGCGGCAATACGATGACGGACCGGAGCCTGCTTTACCTTTGCGGATGCCGCGCGCCGGCGGTGATGGAAGATCCGGTGCTGGACGGAAACCATTCTGTGGATTGCGAGTGCGGGATACTGCTCGAGGGCGAGCCCGTGCGTCCGCTGCTGTGCGGGAACGTTTTCGAGAATACGAAAAACGGCGTTTTACGCCGCTGATAAAGTATCTGTGCAAATCAGACGAACAGGAGAAGAAAACGATGCAGCCTTATATGCGAAAACTGGCAGCTTCGGTGATTTATCAATTATTTCTGCGCCCGTTTACACCGGAAGGAACGCTCAAAGGCGCGGAGAAAATGCTGCCGCATCTCAGACGGCTCGGAGTGGATCTGGTCTATCTCACGCCTGTGAATGAAGCGGATGACGATATGGATCCGCGTTTCTGGAGCCGGCGGATGATCGAATGCGGCTTTAACAACCCGAAAAATCCTTATCGAGTGAAGGATTATTACAGGATTGACCCGGAATACGGCACGGAGCAGGATTTGAAGGACTTTATCCGCGCAGCGCACGCGCTGGGGATGGGCGTGCTGCTGGACGTGGTGTATATCCACTGCGGGCCGGGCAATGCGCTGCGGACGGAGCGCCCGGAGTTTTTCAAACCCGTCGATCAGAGCGAATGGCCTTTCCCGCGTTTTGATCTGGAAAACCCGGCCGTGCGCGATTACTTTGCGGATAACCTGCTGTATTTCATTCGGGAATTTGACGCGGATGGGTTCCGCGCCGACTGCGGCGATCTGATTCCCTGCGATTTCTGGCGGGAGGTGATCGGGCGCGTGCGGCGGGCCAAGCCGGATGTGATCATGCTCAACGAAGGCTCCGATCCTGCGCACCTGGCGGCGAGGTTTGATATCGATTACGGTACGACCTATTGCGATCCGCTGCGCTGGCTGGCGCGGGGCGATATAACGGCGAAGTGGCTGACGGATCATTTTCGCGAGGTGGACGCGCGCACGCCGCCGGACAAACTGGGGTGGCACGGGTTGGAAAATCACGATTTCGTCAACGACGCGATGGAGCATCGCCTGGAGCGCGATATCGGCGCTCCGTTGATGGAATGCGCGCTGGCGCTCAACTTTACCGGCAGAGGCGTGCCTTATCTGTATTGCGGCCATGAGTTTGGCGATACGACCCGCCACAGCATCCTGGGCAACCGGTTCTGCTCGCCGAACCTGCGGGTCAACTGGTCCTTCGCGCAGACGGAAGCCGGGCAGGCGCGCATGGCGTTGATCCGCGCGCTGGCCGCTTTGCGGCACGAACTGCCCGTCTTTTCTGCGGGCGAGGTCGTTTATCCCGCGCATGCGCGGGAGGATGCGGTGATCGTCTTTTGCCGCGCCGATAAGCGGGAGCGCGTCTGTGCGGCGGTAAATATGACGAACGAACCGCAGACGGTACGGCTGCCGCTGCGGTTTGGAGAGGCGCTGCTTTCGCGCGGCGCCGCCGCCGAAGCGGATTGCGTGAAAATGGAACCATACGGCATTTTTATTGCCAGATGCGAGGCGAAGCGGTATGTTCAAATTTTTGCAGGAAAAAAGCTTCCGTTCCGTGCGGCACGCGGGGGAATATCTGGATTATCTTTTTTATGCGCCGGAAACGGCGGATGCGCCTTTGCCGCTGGTGATTTCTATCCACGGAGCGGGCAGCCGCGGCGACAGCCTGCAGAAAATGGGACTTGCGGGCGCGGTCGGAGAAATCGAGGCGGGCAGGCGGCTGCCTGCGTTCGTCGCAGCGCCGCAATGCCATGCGGATCACTGGTTCGATCAGCTTGAGGTGCTGTGCGAGTTTATCGACGCGGCGCGCGGCCGGCCGGATGTGGACCGAAGCCGCGTGTATGTGACGGGCGGAAGCATGGGCGGCTTTACAACCTGGCAATTGGCCTGCATGCATCCGGAATGGTTCGCGGCAGCCGTTCCAGTTTGCGGCGGAGGGCAGGAGTGGTATGCGTATCGGCTGCAGGGAATGCCTGTCTGGGCGTTTCACGGGCTGCTCGATGAGATTGTTCCGGTGGAGGAAAGCGTCAAAATGGCGCGCGCAGCGCGGAAAAACGGCGCGAAAGTTCGTCTGACGATTTACCCCGACGTGCATCATGAAGCGTGGGAGAGGGCGTATGCCAACGATGAAATGTGGCGCTGGCTGTTTGCGCAGAAAAAGAGCTGAGACGGGCAGTCAGACGCTCTTTGCCGGCGCGGAGCCTGCCTTTCTCCGGCTGGGGTGATAGCATACGAGCGCGATGAAGATCATCAGCGCCGTCGTCGAAAGGCTGATGGGGTACGCCGTCATGATCGTGCGGAAGGTGCGGCTGTGCGGGAAGACCAGCTGAATCCAGCTGATGCGCACGCCGCACACGCCCAGCATCGTCAGCAGCGCGGGGGCGAGCGAAATGCCGAACCCGCGCAGATAACCGGACATGACCTCGTACAGCAGGCTGAACGAGTGCGCGAGCATGATCATGACCAGCCGGGTCATGCCGGTGGAGACGACTTCCGGATCGTTGTTGAAGATGGCCAGCAGGTTTCTGCCGAAGCAGAGAATCAGCGTGATGGCCACGGCCAGCGACGCCGCGCCTTCGATCAGGCAAAGCGCCAGCGTTTTGCGGCAGCGTTTCACGTCGCCCGCGCCGTAATTCTGCCCGACGAAGGTCGTGCAGGCCTGGCTGAAGGAGTTGAGAATGTCGTAAGTGAAGACTTCGATATTGAACGCGGCGCTGGACGCGGCCATTACGATCGTACCCAGGCTGTTGATGGCGGACTGGACGATGATGTTGGAGAGGGCGAAAACGGCGCTTTGAACGCCCGCGGGCAGGCCGATGCGCAGAATCTGCTTCAGGCTTGCGCGGTCGACGCGCAGGGCGCGCGGATCGAGGCGAATCTCCCGCGTGCTCCGGCGCAGTTTGCGGTAAAGAATTATCGCGCTGACCGCGTTGGAAAGCACCGTGGCGATGGCCACGCCGTTGACCGTCATGTGCAAAACGGCGACGAAGAAAAGATTCAGCGCAACGTTCAGAATTCCCGAGGCGGTCAGCGCAAGAAGCGGCGTTTTCGTTTCGCCGATGCTGCGGAAAATGGCGGCTTCGAAGTTATAAAGCAAAATGACGGGCATCCCGAGCAGGTAAATCCGCAGGTACAAAAGCGCCAGGGGGAACACTTCGTCGGGCACGTTGAGCAGCCCCAGCAGCGGCGCGGCGGCCAGCTCGCCCAGAATCGCTACGGCGACGCCGCCGAGCAGGGCGACCAGGACGGCGGTATGGACGGCCTTATGGACGGATTCGTTGTCTTTTTGCCCGATGGCGTGCGCAATGACGACGTTTGCGCCCAGCGCGATGCCGATAAACAGATTCACGATCAGCCCGATGATGGGACTGTTTGCGCCGACCGCCGCCACGGCGGCCGTTTTTTCCGCGCCCGTGAAGTTGCCTACGACGGCGATATCCGAGGCGTTGAAGAGCTGCTCGAGGATGGCGGTAGCCGCCACCGGCAGCGCGAAGCGCGGCAGTTTATTCCAGATCGGCCCGTGCAGCATATCCAGCGGGCGTTTTTCGTTTTGCATCGCGTAAACTTCTTTCTTTTCCTTATTCCGGATTCCGGCGGAAGTATAGCATGGGCAAAAATAAATAGCAAATAGCAATATTCGATGCATTATCATAGTTGAAAAGAATGATAAGGCACGCTATAATGCCGGAGAGGTGAAGCGTATGGAGATTCGCGTTCTTCGGAATTTTCTGGTTGTTGTGCGGGAGCAGAATATAACGCGGGCGGCGGAAAGCCTGCATATCGCGCAGCCGTCGCTGTCCAAGCAGCTGATGGATTTGGAAAGGGAGCTGGGAAAGCCGCTGCTGATTCGCGGCAAGCGCAAGATAACGCTGACGGAGGACGGCGTGCTGCTGCGAAAGCGCGCGGAGGAAATTGTTGCGCTGATGGAAAAAGCGCAGCGGGAGATTGCGTCCGATACGGCGGAAATCAGCGGGCGGATTGCGATCGGCGGCTTGCCGCCTGAGAAACTGCTGCGCGCCGCGGCGGCGCTTCGAACGGAGCATAACGGCGTGCAGTTCGATTTTTATGCCAGCGATGCGACGGACATAACCGAGCGGCTGGATCACGGCGTGCTGGATTTCGCCGTACTGCTGGAGCCGGTGGACGCGGCGAAATATGATTCGTTTTCCCTGCGCGATTTCGCGCGCTGGGGGCTGGTGGCGCCGGTCGGATGCGCGCTGGCTCAAAAGGCCGCTGTGCGGCGGGAAGACCTCTGCAGCGTGCCGCTGATGATTCATCGCCGCGCGGGGCTGCAGCTGGAAATCGCCCGATGGGCGCAGACGGAACCGGAGCGGCTGCACGTCGTGGCGACCTACAACGTGGTCGACGGCAATCCCGCCGCGTTTGTGCGAAGCGGGCTGGGGTATTATCTGACAAGCGAAGATCATCTTGCGGCCAACCTTGATCCGGACGTCTGCTTTCGTCCGCTGGAGCCGCCGCTGGAAATTTGCCATGCGCTGGTCTGGAAGCGGTATCCCGTTTTCAGCAAGGCTGCGGAGGCGTTTCTGCAGCGCGTGCGCGCGATGTGCTCAGAGGACGGAGAACGGGATTGAAAGTTGCTTTCAAGCTGAAAAGTGAAGTATAATAAACCGACGGAATACGGGAAGCAAACGGACCGCTGCAGGGAAAGGAGCGCTCGGGGTGAAGGGAAAATACGCAAGGGAACGGAAGGAAAAGCAGCCTGTCGTTGCAATTTGCTATGATTTTGATAAGACGCTGTCGCCGGACGATATGCAGGCACAGGGATATATCCAGTCCGTCGGCTACGACGTGGCCGAATTCTGGAAAGAGTCGAACGAGCTGGCGGAGCGGAATGAAATGGACCAGAACCTTGCCTATATGCTGATGATGAAGAAGAAGGCCGCGGGAAAGCTGGTTTTCACGCGGGAAAATCTTCAGGATTACGGCGCAAAGGTGCGGCTTTTTCCGGGCGTTGAAGACTGGTTTGAACGAATTCGCGCCTATGGCGCGGAACACGGCGTAATTGTCGAGCACTATATCATTTCCTCCGGACTGAAGGAAATGATCGAGGGGACGTCTGTGGCGAAAAGGGGCGCGTTCAAGAAAATTTACGCGAGTTCTTTTTATTACGATGCGGACGGCGTGGCGGAATGGCCCGCGCAGGTTGTGAATTACACGAATAAAACGCAATTCCTCTTCCGGATTGAAAAAGGCGTGCTGGATGTAAACGATCCGGGCGTGAACGAGTCGTTTGCGCCGGACGAAGTACGGATTCCGTTCCGCAACATGGTCTATATCGGCGACAGCGATACGGATGTTCCCTGCATGAAGCTGGTGAACACATACGGCGGGCATTCGATCGGCGTATACAGCGCCGAGACGAAGGACAAGACGAAAGTTTATAAAATGATGCGGGATAACCGCATCCGCTATTACGCGACGGCCGATTATTCCGACGGGGCTGAGCTGGATACGCTGATAAAAGCGATTATCGAGCGCACGGCAAAAAACGAAGCGCTGGAATCCAGATATTCCGAATGCAGGAAAGAGCAGATCGAGGCCGACAAACAAAACAGCGATGAAGAGAAGAGAAAGATCGAGCTGCTGATGGAGCTGGAGGCAAGCCGCAGCTTCGCCAGCACGCATGCGACGATCGAGAAAATGCAGCAAATCGTCGGCTGGACGCAGGAAGAGCGCGAGATGCTGTTTGAAATTGCGCTCGCAAACAGCCAGGTGCGCTATATTCTCGATGAGATGGATGTGAAGGCGTTTTATAAAAAGCTTTTGCGGGGCAGCGGAGAATTCTCCAGGCGCGCAAAGGAAGTGCTGGGGTATATCAGATAATTTTCACGAGATTCCATCTCGGCGGTTTTCTGCCATTTCGGTGTTGCCTGCCCTTGATTCAAGGGCAGGACATAATTGGCCAGGAGAATTTCTGGAAGGCGGCAAACGGCCGATGATTTGCGCGCGGAGAGAAGCGGGAAGGCGAAGGAATTTCCCGTTGATTTGTTACAGCAAAATATTTATTTTGAACGGTTTCGTTTTTACTTTCACGAAACCGTTTCTTTTCATATCATAAAATCGGTTCATATCACATGTTTTTGTCCCCCTTTCGCGATAGCCTCTTCTTTTCGAATTTGTTATAATAAACGCAGTGATTCTAGGGTGTATCTGAAAAATTCCCTGAGACTCCATCACGGCGTCATTTCAGCCATTTCGGCGTCGAAAAATCTCGATTTCCCTCCTTGAACTGACGAAAAAATCCGCTCGTGCTGTCGCCTCTTCCTTTTTTTAGATACACCCTAACGCGTTTTGCGGAGGAAGGACGGTATTGACATGAAAGATTGGACACGCTTTGTCAACGTTTTCCAGGGCTGCGACGAAATTGCGCTGCCCGAGCCGAAAGGAATTGCCGCCGAGTGGGAGCTGATCAAAGGGCTGTGCGGGAATTGTACGCCCGGCGCGGCGCTGCCGTTTGGCCGTATCACCGCCTGCTGCTACAGCGGCGGTTATTCCTCCGGCTACGGCCGGCTGAAATCGAATTCCCACGGCCCGATTGGAAAGCTGTGGGACGGAAACAGGTTCCGCGGCATCGCGCATATTCAGAACGACGGGACGGGCTACATCGACACGTTTTACAATTACGCCGTTGTTTCGCCCTTTTATGGCGAGCTGGCGCACAGCGCCGACGCGCGCGATTTTCGCGACGAACGGGCCGAGCCGGGCTATTACGCCTGCCGCGACGGCGCGAGCGGAGCGGATTGCGAGACGACGGTTACGCCGCGCGTAGCGCTGCACCGCATTACGTTCCCGAAGGCGGGCGGGCGCGTTTCAATCGATTTTTCCAACGACGGCCTTTATGACGACGGCAATCTTTCGCGCAGCCCTGCGGGGGCGGCGCGGCTGAAGCTTCTGTCGGACGGCGAAGCGCTTGCGGAGGTGACGCTGCATCGTCTCACGCTGTGGTTCTATCTCAAGGCGGAAGGGCTGGAAAGTCCGCTGCGGCTCTGGGTGGACGATGAAGAAACGGGCGCAGGCGCCCTTTCGCTGGAGCCGGGGCGCCGCTTTGGCGTTGCGGCCGCTTGCGGCCCGCAGGTGCGGCTGACGCTCGGCATCTCGCCCAAGTCGGCCGAGACTGCACGGCAGGATGTGCTTGGCAATCCGCTGAGTTTTGACCAGGCGCGCGAACAGGCGAAAGCGGCGTGGAACGAGGCGCTTTCCCGCATTGAGGCGGAGTTTGACAACCCAGCTGATTCCGAAATTTTCTATTCCAACTTCTATCACACGCTGATCAAGCCGGCGGACTGGTCGGGCGAGAGTTTCCTTTATGAAGCGGAGCCGTTCGTTCTTGATTTCGCGACGCTTTGGGACCAGTATAAAACCTCGCTGCCGCTTGTCTACACGCTTTATCCTGAAATGGCGCGCAAAATTGCCGCAACGTTTCTGAACACTGCGCGCGCGACGGGGAAAATGATCCATTGCCTGATGCTGGACGGCATGTTCAAGGAGAACACCACCGGGCAGGCAAGAATGCTTGCCGAGCACACGCTCGTGGACGCATGGCTGCGCGGCGTGGCGTTTGATCTCGATGAAGCGCTTGCGCTGATGTACGCTGACGTGTTTGAACGCGGCTATTACGATGCGTTTCTGGCGGGCGAACAGCCGGATGCGCCGGCGTTTGAGATCGACATGACCGACGCCTGCGCCGCCTGCGCGCGTCTTGCAAGGGCGCGGGGGCGGGAGAAAATGGCCGCGCGGTTTGAAGCGGCGGCGAAGCAGTGGCCGCTGGTGTTCGAGCGGGAAACGGGGCTTGTGCGTCGTGCGGAACGCTTTTACGAAGGGACGAACTGGAATTATTCCTTCCGGCTGATGCACGACATGCCGGGGCGTGTGGCGCTGGCCGGCGGGAAGGAGCGGTTCGCTTCGCTGTTGGATCTGTTTTTCGGCTTTGAGATGGCGGGACGTGAAGCGTCTTTTGAGGGCTTCAATAACGAAACGGATATGGAAGCTCCCTACGCCTATCACTACTGCGACCGGCACGACAGAATCTGTGAGGTTGTGCATGCCGGGTTTGAATTCATGTTCACGACGGGGCGCGGCGGCGTGCCCGGCAACGCAGACAGCGGCGGCCTGACCGGATGCTACGTCTGGAACGCGCTGGGCGTTTTCCCTGTCTCCGGGCAGGATCTGATGATTGTCGGAACGCCCAGGGTGCGAAACGCAAAGCTGCATATGGGAAACGGTCGGGATTTTATTGTGGAAAAGGTGGGCAAGGGGATTTACGTGCGCGAGGCGAAACTGGATGGGGAGCGATTGGAAACGCTCGCTTTCCCCGTGACGAGGATGATGCGGGGCGGAAAGCTGACGCTTGAGATGACCGAAAACCCGCGCGAAGCGCGAAAAGCATAAAAGACGGCCCCTTTGCCCGGAAAAAGGGAAAGGGGCCGTTTTCTTATTCGCTTTTCGCCGCGGCTTCCGCCTGCGCCTGACGACGGTATTCAGTGAGCGTCAGCCCCCAGCGATCCTTGAACTTGGCGGCAAAATACTGCACGCGGCTATAACCGACCTGCTGGCAGATTTCCTCGTTGGAAAGCGTTCCTTCGCGCAGCAGCCGGCAGGCGTAGTCCATACGCACCTCCTGCAGCGTATCGACCAGCTTTTTGCCCGTTTCCTGATGAAACAGGCGGCTGAGATGGCCGGTGCTGATGGACATGGAATCGGCGATGGACTGGATAGACAGCTCCGCCGGGGGCGTGGAGCGGATATAGTGCATGGCGTATTGCACCACGCTTCGATTGCTCGGGCTGCTTTCCTGCGCCCAGAAGGCGGAGAGCCGCCGCATGTCGGCCTTCAGCCGCGCTTCATATTCGCCGATGCTTTCCAGATGGTAATACGCATCCATCAGCTGCTCGCCGTAGAGCTCTTCCGGGGTGCGCTTCATATCGTACGCCACCTTGGAGAGGAACGTCGCCGAGAGAAGCATGATGCTGCGCATGGCGTTGAGATAGGGCGCGTTCGTCTTGAGCTCGGCAACGATGGCGTCAATGTCTTTGTCCGTCTGTTCGGGCGTCTGGTTGCGCGCGTGCGCGACGAGCGCGCTCAGCTGGGTGACCACCTGCGTCATTGCCAGGCTGGAATCCATATGGAACTGCTGCGGACGGAAAACGCAGACGCGTTCGCTGTTTTCGAAGTAACGGTCTGTCAGCGCGCGGCGCGCGCAGCGGAAGCTGGCCGCGACGATGTCTTCCTTCCGGGCGAGCACGCCTACGCCGAGCACCAGCGCGCTGTCCATTTCATCCAGCGCCGCGGCAACGCGCTGCAGCCGGGCGGGGAGCGCGTCTTCGCCGAAACCGTGATTGAAAAGCATTACGGGCTCTTTTTCCAGCGTTTCAAAACAGGCGATTTCCCAATCCTCGTGCGGGAAAGCGGCGAGGATGCAGGCCTGCTCCGCCTCGGTCGGCGTCTGCGAGGCGACGACCGCCTGGAAATATGGATGCGGGAAGCGAATGCCCAGCTGTTCGAGCGGGGCGGCGTAATGCGCTTCGCCGCGGATAAAGAAATTCAGCCACGAATTGCGCAGCACGGGGCTCGCTTCGGACAGGAACGCGTCCTGCTCCTGCCAGGCTTCGTTCATATCCGCGAAAGCGGATTCAATCTGCAAAAAGCCTTCGCTGGGGGAGACGAGCCGTCCACCGTCCGCCGGAGGGGTTGCGATGGAAAGATGCCGCATCAGCCGTTCCATCGGCAGGGCGTAGTGCTTCATCAGGATCCACAAAACGAGCGCCAGCCCGACCGTCAGCAGCACGACGACCAGCACGGCCCAGAGGGAGAGCAGGCTGTTGGAATCTGTCCTGCCGCTTTGTCGGGCGACGACATATTGCCACGCGCCCGAGGCGGACGGGCTTTCCGCCAGCCGCGCGCGGTTTCCGTCGGGCAGCGGAACAACGTCCGCGGAGAAGCCGTCCGCCGGCAGCAGCGTGCCGACAAGCGCTTCGTCCTCCGCGCTCCAGACGACGCCGTCGCGGTTGATCAGCAGAATCTGATCCGTCGCATCCAGCGAACGCAGCACCTGCCGCAGCTGCGCATGAAAATTATCCTCCGCAACGGAGACCATCAGCATCGGCTGCCCGCCCTCCGAGAAAACGCCGGGATACAGCCGCAGGAAGGTAAGATAGGCGACGCTGTTCCCCGTGTCGTCCGGAAGGACGCGGCGGAGCCATTTGAAATCTTCCGGGTAGAGCGCCGTCAGATCCTCGTAGGAGCTGGCGGAGACGGCGTATTTTTTCGCGCCCAGGAACCGCACGCCCGACGAGCCCACGACCATCTGCGCGCGCGGGAAAAACAGCTCGATTCGATCGACGGCCTGCAGCGAGGCGGTTGTTTCGCTGACGGCGTTGACAAGCGTGCGGATATCGCTCGAGGCAGGCGAATCGGTCTGCGCGAGGCGGCGGATGAGCAGGGCGGCGTTGGGCTTGCCTGCAAGGCGCTGAAGCGCCTGATTTTCAATCGCGTCCACCAGCTGCGCGTCCGCGTTGTCGGCCAGAACCGTAACCTGTTCGCGCAGGGTATGGCGCAGCTCTTCGCGGGAAAAGTAACCGTACAGCAGGTTCAGCATCAGCACAATCGTCGCGGCGACCACCGTGAAAATTACGATCACCCATACGCTTACCACGTTCATCCGCCGTTTGCCGCTCATGCTGAAATCCTCCTGCCGTTTTGCTTATTGTACCATGAAAAAACAGGGATAGGGAACCCCTTGCGTGAGGGGTTCCCTTCGGTTTTTATGCGCCGCGATTTATTTGGAATGATACCAGTCGTTCGCTTCGGCCGTGATGGCTTCGCCGCCCATGGTGTACCACTGCTCGACGAAGCTGTCGAAGTAATCGACGGGCTGTTCGCCGGTGATGATCTGGATATACGCCGTCTGGCGGAGCGTATCCATGCTGGTCCAGTACTGCGGCATGGAGGCCGTGGTGATGGGCATCAGGGTGTTGGAATAGCCGCCGGTCTGGAACTGCGGGAGGGACTTCGCCCATTCGATCTGCGCGGGGTTGAGCTTCTCGGCGAAGTAGGGATTCTGCAGCGTGTTGAACATATTGCCGTGCGCGCCGAAGTTTTCAGGCTTTTCATAGCCTTCCTTCTTGATATAGCCGAGCAGTTCGTCGTATTCGTACTGGTCGAGGTTCGTATCCCACAGGCGAACGGTGAGATAGGTGTCGAAATCGGAGCCGATGGTGTTGATGATCTCGAGAATGCGGGCAACTTTTTCCGGCTGATCGGCCAGCTTGTAGCTGAATACGATCGCTTCGTCCGTCGTCAGGCCCCAGCTTTCGCCGCCCTGCTTGCCGTCCGGGCCGGTGGGGTTGTAACCGATGACCATCTTGTCATAGCCGGTCGTTTCGGCGAAGGTGCGCATGGTGCGGCCGTACTTGAAATTCTTGCCCTTGCCGGTTTCTTCGTCGGCGGGACCGTCGAAGTCGGGGGCGAGGTGATAATACGCGCCGGAGGAGGAGAAGCCGATCTGGCCGTTTTCAAACGGAACGGAAAGCGCCCAGTAGCCGCCCTGGTTTTCGCCGGTGATGAATTCGGGGTCGATCAGGCCGTCCTTGTACCACTTGGCGAGCAGCGTGAGGGCGTCCTTCATGCCCGGATAAACGGCGCCGTAAACGAGGTTGCCTTCGCCGTCGTCCACCCAGCGGTCCGGCAGCGCGCCGAACGCGCCGAAGATGGGGTTCATGCCGGTCAGGCTCAGCGCGTAGGTGTCGTTCACGCCGTTGCCGTCCGGGTCGTCGTTGACAAAGTGATAGAACACTTCTTCGCATTCTTCCAGCGTCATCGGCACCTTGCCGTCGGTGTAGCCGAACTTGGCCAGCCAGTCGGCGCGCCAGAAGGGCGCGTAGTTGAAGCGGCCGTCGCCGTTGACGCGGGGGAGACCGTAGTTCTTGCCGTCATAGGAAACGGCGGAGAAGCAGTTGGGATCGTATTCGATCAGCCACCGATAAGATTCGGGCATGCACTGCTGAACCACTTCCAGCGGCAGTTCCATGACGACGCCCTGTTTGACATACTTGGAGAACTGCGTGGCGTTCTGCAGCATGAAAACGTCGGGGATTTCGCCGCCGATGATGCGGGTGGTGAGCAGCTCGTCATAGTTTTCGCGCTCGAGGAACCATACGTCGAGCTCGACGTTGAACTTTTCTTCCAGCCACTGGAGAACGGGATTGTCTTTTTCGATCGGGTCGGTGTCGTGACCGGCGAGCCAGGCGATGGTGATTTTCTCCGCCGGGTCGGAGGTGTAGCGGCTCAGGTCGGTTTCGGCCAGCGCGGAAACGCAGCCGAGCGCCAGCACAAGCGCCAGAAGCAGGGAAACCAGTTTTTTCATGTGGATGCCTCCTTTTTGTGATGGAAGACCGCACGCCTGCGGCGCTTCCTTTATTATCAGGCGCAAAGCGCCCTCAAATCAACCCTTCAACGAGCCGATCAACACGCCTTTGACAAAATATTTCTGCAGGAACGGATACACGCAGAGAATCGGGACGGTTGCCAGCATGATCGACGCGGCTTTGAGCGTGACGGTATCGGTGTCGGTGTTTTTCGCGATATCCTCGGCGACCATCGTCATTTCCTTCGAATCGGTGAGAATGATCCGGCGCAGGACGACCTGCAGGACGTATTTCTTCGAATCGGTAATATACAGAAGGCAGTTGAAATAAGCGTTCCAGTTGCTGACGATGACCCACAGGCTGATCGTCGCCAGAATGGGCGCGCTCAACGGCAGCATGACCTTCCAGAGCACCTGCCAGCTGTTCGCGCCGTCGATTGTGGCGGCCTCTTCCAGCTCCGCGGGCAGGGTCATGAAATAGTTGCGCGCGATGATGACGTGACTGGTGGAAATGCAGTAGGGCAGCACGATGGCCAGATAGCTGTTGCGCAGGTGCAGCGTGTTGTTGACGAGCAGATAGGTCGGAATCATGCCGCCGGAGACGAACATGGTGACGATGATGATCGTCGTAAAAACGCCGCGCAGGGGGAGATCCTTTTTGCTCAGCGGGTAAGCGCTCAGCACGACGCCTGTCAGCGAAAGCGCCCAGCCCATCGCGCAGACCTTGAGCGTGTTGAGATAGCCGGACCAGAGGAAGGACGCGCGGAACATATGGCGGTAGGCGTCGAAAGAGAATTCCTTCGGCCAGAGGCGGAAGCCGGCGGCGGAAGCGTAGGCCGGCGTGGTAAAGGAATTGACCAGAACATGCCAGTAGGGGTAGACGAACGTGACGCTCAGGAGAACGAAGATAAGAATCAGCGCCGCCTGAAAGAACGGTTCGCCCTTGCTTTCATAAACGCGGTTTTTCCGCCGGGATTTCACGGCCGGGGTCGTCATCTTTCCGTTCGCCTCCTTACCACAAGCCGTATTCGTTTACGCGCTTGGAAATGAAATTGGCCGACAGCACCAGAATCAGAGAAATCAGGTTGCGGAAAAGCTCCACGGCTGTGGAATAGCTGTAATCCATGTTGGTGATGCCCTGCCGGTAGATGTAGGTGCCCAGTACGTCGCCGGTGGAATAAACAGCCGGGTTGAGCAGGTTGAAGACCTGATCGAAATTATCTTCGACAAGGCTTCCGACGGCCATGATCAGCATAATCGTTACCACGGGCGTGATGCCCGGCAGCGTAACGTGCCAGATCCGCGCCCAGCGGCCGCAGCCGTCCACGCGCGCCGCGTCGTACAGCTCTTCGTTCACGCCGCCCAGCGCGGCGAGATAGACGATGCTGTTCCAGCCGATGGTCTTCCAGATGTTCGTAACCACGAGCGTGCCGCGGAAATACCGCGCGTCGCCGAGGAAATAAACCGGCTGCAGGCCGACGGCCTTGAGCAGCGTGTTGACCGGACCGCGGGAAGGGGAGAGCAGTTCCATGAAGATGCCGGTCAGGATAACCCAGGAGATGAAATGCGGCAGATAGCTCAGCGACTGCGCCACGCGCTTGAATTTCTGCGCGCGCAGCTCGTTGAGCATCAGCGCGAGAAGGATGGGCGCGGGAAAGCCGAAGAGGAAGTTCAGCCCGGCAATGACGAGCGTATTGGTGAAAACGTTCTTAAAATCGTAGCTGCCGAAAAGGCGCTTATAGTTGGCGAGTCCGACCCATGGGCTGCCCGTTATGCCGCGCAGCAGCTGAAAATCCTTAAATGCAAGCGTAATGCCGTACAGCGGCCCGTAACGGAAAAGCAGATACCAGCACATGACCGGCAGAATCATCGCCAGGTGCAGCCGGTGCTTTCGCACTGCGCGGAAGAACTGCCGGCTTCGGTTTTGCCGGTGCGGGAGCGCGGGATGGTTGAGGGTGTTCATGTTTTTTCTCCTTGCCGTTCGAACTCGCGGCTTGCGCGCCGGGAGCGTCGAATGTTTTCCACACCAACATGATATGAGCATGGATAGCGGAAAATCAAGGAAAAAAACATGATATTCAGCGCGTTTTTATGCTGTTTGTTAAAATCATGGGTTCGGCGCGCCGGTTTTGCCGCCATTTATCTGCGATTTGCGCCGATTTTGTGATTTCGCCTTTACGCGTTCGAAGGGTTTGGCTAAAATGAAAACATGCGTTCATGGTTTTCAGGGCGGGCTTCGCCCGGCTGAAAAAAGCGTTCGTGATCCGTGACAATAAAAGGAGGCAAAACGATGAGATGGCAATCCCCTTATTTTGACGAGGGCACCTGGCTGCGCGGCAATCTGCATACCCATACCGTGGTTTCCGACGGCCATTACGATCTGGAACAGACGGCGTTCTTTTACGGAAAAAACTGCACCTATAAGCGCAACCCGCGCATGAACTATCGCTTTCTCGCCATCACCGACCATACGACCGACGCCAAGCGCGAGCTGTTCCGGCGCCCCGAAACGACAGAAGACGGCTTCATTCTCATCGAGGGACGCGAGGATTCCTACAGTCATCATATTCTGGGGATCGGCTGCCCGATGACGTTTCAGGAGGATATCGTCGGGAAACCGAAGGGCACCTACACGCTGGAGGACAACCAGCGCGTGATCGATAAAATTCTCGAGGACGGCGGCATCGCCGTGCTGGCGCACCCGCACTGGGCGAGCCAGGACTACTGGACCTGCGACGACGCGCGAAACCTGCAGGGCTATACGGGCATCGAAATCATCAACGGCGACGTGTTTTCAGGCCCGGGCAACCTGGCCACGGACGTATGGGACGCGGCGCTGACCGCCGGCAAACGCGTCTGGGGCCTGGGAAACGACGATTTCCATTCCGTCCGCGATTTCCATCACGCGTGGAACATGGCGCTCTGCCGTGAGGAAACGGCGGAGGGCGTGCTCGAAGCGCTGCGCCACGGCAGCCTGTACGTTTCCAACGGCGCAAGCTTTGAATCGATTACCGCCGACGGCGAATGGATTGTCGCGGCGTGCCATCCGGATTCGCTGTTTACGGACGTGGAAAAGACGTTCCGCTTTATCAGCCAGGGCGGGCAGGTGCGGCAGGTGCAGACGGGAAAGAACCGCATCGCCGCCTATAAGGCGCAGGGGGACGAACAGTATATCCGCGTGGAGCTTTCGCTCAGCTGGGGTATGGCGGCGTTCAGCCAGCCGTTCTTCCGGGAGGATTGAAAAAAAGAGGCGGATTTGCTACAATAAAGCCGTTGAAAAAACGGGAGGTGATCCAATGAGCAAAAGGCTTGTCGCTTATTTTTCTGCCAGCGGCGTAACCGCCGGACTGGCCAGAAACCTTGCCAAAGCCGCAAAGGCCGATCTTTTCGAGATTGAGCCTGTGCCCCGTTATACGTCTGCCGATCTCGACTGGCACGACAGCCAGAGCCGCAGCTCGCTTGAAATGAAAGATCCGGCCAGCCGGCCGCCCGTGCGGGCGAAGGTTGACGATATGGCGCAGTACGATACCGTTTTCGTCGGCTTCCCGATCTGGTGGTACGTCGCGCCGCGAATCATCCAGACCTTTCTGGAAAGCTACGATTTTTCCGGCAAAACCGTCGTTCCCTTCGCAACGTCCGGCGGGAGCGATATGGGCAAAACGCTGGAAGAGCTGAAACCCTGCTGCTCGGCTGAAACGAACTGGCGGCCCGCAAAGCGCCTGAGCGGCAGCGCGAGCGTGGAAAGCCTGCGCGAATGGGTCGAATCGCTTAAACTGTAAAAAAAGTCCGACGGCCTCAAACCTCAAACAGACCGTCGGATTTTTATATCCCTCCACGCCTCAACGCGCCCGCAGGCAAGTTTCCTTGGAGAGAGTCAAGGGGGAACCTTCCGTTTCAAAGGAAGGTTCCCCCTTGCGTTCTTTCCGTAACTTTATTGTCCGATAACCGCCTTGATGCGACGCACGCCGGCGGAAGAGCTTTCTTCCTTGAGAATCTTGAAGGAGCCGAGCTCGCCGGTATGGCTCGCGTGCGGGCCGCCGCAGATTTCCTTGGAATATTCGCCCATGGTGTAAACCTTGACGCGATCGCCGTACTTGCTTTCAAAGAAGCCGAGCGCGCCGGAGGCCTTCGCTTCAGGCACGGTCATCTCTTCGCAGGTGATCGGCACGTCGGCCTTGATCGCTTCGTTGACGAGGCGTTCGACCTCGGCGATTTCTTCCGGCGTCATCTTGCGGCCGAAGGTGAAGTCGAAGCGCAGGCGCTCCGCCGTAATGTTGGAGCCCTTCTGGCCGACTTCTGTGCCCAGCACCTTGCGCAGCGCGCCGTGCAGCAGATGCGTGGCGGTGTGCAGACGGGTCGTCTGTTCGCTGTGATCAGCCAGGCCGCCCTTGAAGCGCTGTTCAGCGCCCTCGTGGGACTTCTGCTGATGCTCCTTGAAGCGCTCGTTGAAACCTTCCACGTCGACCGGCAGGCCGTGCTCTTTCGCAAGCTCCACCGTCATTTCGATCGGGAAGCCGTAGGTGTCGTAAAGCTTGAAGGCGCGCTTGGAGTCGATAATCTTGGGCAGGTTGTATTTTTCGATCGATTCGAGAATCTTCTCGAACTCGCGCTCGCCCTGCTTGATGGTGCGCGCGAAGCGCTCCTCTTCCAGAACCAGCTCGCGGCAGATCTTTTCGGAATTCTCGACGAGCTCGGGGTAGACGTGGCCGTACTGCGCGATGATGACCTTCGCCACTTCCGCGGTGAAACCGGCGGGCATGCCAAGCTTCAGGCCGAAGCGGACGGCGCGGCGGATCAGGCGGCGCAGGATGTAGCCCTGATCGACGTTGGACGGGGTTACGCCGCGCGGATCGCCGATCATGAAGGTAGAAGTGCGCATATGATCCGCGATTACGCGGAAAGCGCGCGTCGTCTCCGGATCATCGTCGTAATGCTTGCCGGACAGCTCGGCGATTTTGCCCAGAATGCCCGCGAACAGCTCGGTATCGTAAACGCTCTTTTTGCCGGTCAGCACGCACAGGGTGCGCTCCAGACCCATGCCGGTATCGACGTTCGGGTGCGCCAGCGGTACGAGGGAGCCGTCGGCTTCCTTCTTGTACTGCATGAAAACGTCGTTCCAGATTTCGAGGTAGTGGCCGCAGTCGCAGGCGGGAGAGCAGTCCGGGCCGCAGGGCTCGCCGTCGCGGATGATGAACATTTCAGTGTCCGGGCCGCAGGGACCGGTCTGGCCGGCGGGGCCCCACCAGTTGTTTTCCTTGGGCAGATAGAAGATGTGATCCTCCGCAACGCCCATGCTGCGCCACAGATCGTGCGCTTCGTCGTCGCGCGGGGCGTTCTCGTCGCCCGCGAAGACGGAGAAGGCCAGCTTGTTCGGGTCAAGGCCGAGATATTCGGGCGAGGTGAGGAATTCCCAGCTCCAGGAGATGGCTTCCTTCTTGAAATAATCGCCCAGGGACCAGTTGCCCAGCATTTCGAAGAACGTCAGATGCGACGCGTCGCCGACTTCGTCGATATCGCCGGTGCGGATGCACTTCTGCACGTCGGTCAGGCGCGTGCCGGCCGGGTGCTTCGCGCCCAGCAGATACGGCACCAGCGGATGCATGCCGGCCGTGGTAAACAGAACGGTCGGGTCGTTCTCCGGGATGATGGACGCGCTGGGGATGATCGCGTGGCCATGGTTTTCAAAGAAGCGCAGATACATTGCGCGCAGTTCGTCAGCGGTTTGAGGTTTCAAAATTATCACTCCTTTGCAAGAATGCATTATGGCATAACAAAGGGCGTTTTGTCAATTGCCGACAGCGTTTTCACGGAAAAAGGGACGCATATTTTCGCCGCGCAGGGCGCGGCTGAATCAAATCCGCCGCCCGCGTGAGGGGAGAAAAGGATCGCCGTCATAAATCGCCGGAATTGCCCGGCGCGAAAAAGATTCCCTCGGTCAGGTTGATGAAAAAGCCGTCGTCCTTGAGCGGGTACGCCTTTCCGCGCCACCAGACCGTTTCGCGGCTGGCGGAGATTTCGCGCGTCGTGCCGTCGCGCAGCGTCCAGACGATGGAGATCACGGGCGCGTCGTCCTCGCTGGCGGCGGTGAAAAGGCGGTATTTCAGAAAGCCGGTCAGCTTGAGCGTGCGCTCGATGCTTTCCGCGTCCGTGTATTCGGGCGCGGCGCCGGGAAATTCCGTGTCCGTGAGCGTCACCGAGGCGACGTCCTTTGCGCTTGGTATGCCGAAAAGCCACATGCCGTCCGTCGCTGCGCGCACGGCGAGCATGACAAGCGTGGCAAGGAAGACGGTGAGAAGAAAGGAAAGCAGCCTTTTCAGAATTCGTCTGAACATGACGCGAACCTCCTCAAAAAAGTAAATGGATTATATCACAGGCGCAGGAGACATGCAAACCTTGCGGCGGACGGAAAAGGCTGGTACAATATGCGCATGAAGATTACCATTGGCGTGCTCGCGCACGTGGACGCGGGCAAGACGACGTTTTCCGAGCGCGTGCTTTCCCTTTCCGGTTCCATCCGGACGATGGGCCGGGTCGATCATGGCGACGCGTTTCTCGACGCGCACCCGATCGAGCGGGAGCGCGGCATTACGATTTTCTCCGATCAGGCGCTGATCGAACGGGACGGCGATGAGATTTTCTGGGTGGACACGCCCGGCCACGCCGATTTTTCGCCCGAAATGGAGCGGGCGGTTTCCGTGATGGACGCGGCGGTGGTCGTGGTCAGCTGCGCCGAGGGCGTGCAGAGCCACACGGAGACGGTTTTCCGCCTGCTGCGCGAAAACCGCGTGCCGACGCTGATTTTTCTCAATAAAATCGACCGCGAGGGCGCGGACGCGGAGCAGGCGCTCGCGCAGATGAAGCGGTTGCTCTCGCCCGACGTTATCGACGCGCGCGGCTTTGCGGGCGGAGGGATGAGCGAGACGCTGATCGAAGAGGTCGCCGCGCGGGACGAAGGCCTGATGGAGCGCCTGTTCGAGACGGGCTACGACGAGGCGCTCTGGCTTGCCGCGCTTTCGCGGCAGGTGATGGCTTGCGTCGCGTTTCCGGTGATGGCCGGTTCCGCGCTGCGGGGCGACGGGGTGGAGGAATTCATGCGCGCTCTGCGCGCGCTTGTCCGAACCGAATGGGAAAAGCGCGAGCGGGAGCCTTTTCGCGCGCTGGTTTATAAAATCCGGCACGACGCGCAGGGCGGCAGGCTGTGCTTTTTCAAGGTGCTCTCCGGCAGCGCGGCCGTGCGCGACGAAATCGAAACGCCGCAGGGGCCGGCGAAGCTTTCGGCGCTTTCTTTGTGGCACGGGCCGCGCGCACGGAGCGTCGAGCGTGCGGCGGCGGGTGAATTGTGCGCGTGCGCAGGGCTTGCGGGCGTGATGCCGGGCGATACGCTCGGAGCGGGGGCGAAGCGCCGCACGGCGGAATGGACGTGCGAGCCGATGCTTGCGGCCGACGCGGTTTGGGATGCGGCGATTCCGAAAAGCCGCGTGCTTGCGGCGTTTCGCATGCTCGAGGAAGAGGAAAGCTCCCTGCAGGTGGAGGCGCGCGAGGGAGACGGTGGAATCGCCATCCGCGTGATGGGCGAAATCCAGCTGGAGGTGCTGCGCGAGGTGCTGAAAAGCCGTTTCGGGCTGGATGTATCGTTCGGCCCGGCGCGGGTTCTCTATCGCGAAACGGTGAAAGCGCCGTGTATGGGCATCGGGCATTACGAGCCGCTGCGCCATTACGCCGAGGTGTGGCTGCGGCTGGTTCCGACCGGGCCGGGCAGCGGGGTAACGTTCCGTTCGCTGTGCCATGTGGATACGCTGGCGCTGAACTGGCAGCGGCTGATCGAAACGCATGTGCTGGAAAAGCAGCATAAGGGCGTGCTCACCGGCGCGCCGCTGACGGACGTGCGCGTCGAACTGCTGACGGGCCGCGCGCATATCAAGCATACCGAGGGCGGCGATTTTCGCCAGAGCGTCTACCGCGCGATCCGTAACGCGCTGATGTACGGCGAGAGCCGGCTGCTCGAGCCGATATGCCGCTTTTCAATGCGCGCGCCGGAGGAGTGCTACGGCCGGCTAGCGGGCGATTTGTCGCGCATGCGCGCGCAGATTGAGCCGCCCGAATACGACGGCGATCGCGTGACGCTGCGCGGCGAAGCGCCGTTTGCGGCGCTTTCGGGCTACCAGACGGAGTTTCTCGCCGCCACGCACGGGAAAGGCGCGCTGACTGTCCGGCTGAGCCGCTACGCGCCCTGCCGCGACGAGGACGCCGCGCGCATTGTCGCCGAGGCGAACTACAACCCGCTTGCCGACGACACGCCCGATTCCGTTTTCTGCCAGAAAGGCGCGGGGTTCCGCGTGGCGTGGGATCATGTGCGCGAATGGGCGCACTGCGAAATGCCGGAGGGAATATGAACTATACGCTCGTCCGCTCCAACCGCAAAACGCTCTGCGTTTCGATAACGCCCGCGGGCGAGGTCGTCGTGCGCGCGCCGCAAAGGCTGGCGAAGCGCGAAATCGACCGCTTTGTGGCCGCGCATGCGGAATGGATCGCCGCGCACGTGGAAATGGCGCGCCTGCGCGCCGAAAAATATCCCGAGCCGGACGAAGCGGAGCGCGTGGCGCTCATCGAGCGGGCGAAGGCGGTTCTGCCGCCGCTTGTGGAAAAGCATGCCCGAAGCATGGGCGTTTCGCCCGCCGGGCTGAAGATTACCGGCGCGCGCAGGCGCTTTGGCAGCTGCAGCGGCAAAAACAGCCTCTGCTTTTCGCTTTACCTGATGCGTTACCCGATGGAGGCGATCGAATACGTCGTCGTACACGAGCTGGCGCATATCCTTGAGAAGAACCACGGGCCCGCGTTTTACGCCGTCGTCGCGGAAGAAATGCCGGATTATAAGGCGCGGGCCGCGCTGTTGAAAGCGCGGTAAACTTGAGAGTTGCCAAATTTTAACCGGTATGCTATAATGCCAGCACGGCTTTGCAGGAGGGAGCCGCGAAAAATGCGTTTCTGTGCGGAAATGAATGATTTATAGCGCCAGAACCGCCTTCGTGCGGTTGACGAGGAGCAGAGTGATCGAAGTCTTCGGCGGATGCTCTGCCGCAGAACCGGATGCGTGATACGGCTTACAAACCCGGACGGCAACGACCGGAACAGAAGAGCCGTAACCGGCAGGTTTTATTTCCTTTTTTGCTTTTTTTCGTACAGAAAATCGCATCCTTTTCACAGACGTCTTTGGGCGCGCAAATGCTGCGCGCTGTGTTTGCTGCGCGTTTTTTTCGAATGGACGCGCGGCCTGGTCGGCTTATGCCGAAAAACGAAAGGAGAGATTTTATGTGCGGAATTTACGGCCTTTGCAGCGGCGGCGCGGCGCTTGCGCCGGTGCTGGAAGGGCTTTCCCGGCTGGAATACCGCGGGTATGACAGCGCGGGCGTCGCTTTTTTTACCGCGCAGGGCGCGGTGAAAACGCTGCGCACGACCGAACGCGTGGAACGGCTGAAACAGATGGCGGCGGCCGAAACGGACGGCGGCACGGCCATCGCGCATACGCGCTGGGCGACGCACGGCGGGGTAACGCTTCAAAACGCGCATCCGCACACCGTGGGGCGCGTAACGCTTGCGCATAACGGTATCATTGAAAATTACGAACGCCTGCGCGCGGAACTCGGCTACGCGCCGGTTTCCGGCACGGATACGGAAATTGCCGCCGCGCTGATCGACAGCGAATACGGCGCAGACCCTGTACGCGCGCTCGAAGCGGCCGCCGCACGGCTGGAAGGCTCGTATGCGCTGGCCGTGATCTTCAGCGACAGGCCCGGATTGATTTACGCCATGCGGCGCGAAAGCCCGCTGGCGCTGATGCGGACGGCGGACGGCTGTTTTCTCTCGTCCGACCCGGCAACTTTTCCCGCCTGCGGGGAATACTATGTTCCGGAAGAAGGAACGATTGCGGAGCTTTCCCGCGAGGGCGTGCGGTTCTTTGGCGGCGAGGCCAAAAAACGGACGCTCGGCGAAACGGAGCGCAATGCGGGCCGCGCGGGGCACGAGCATTATATGCTCAAGGAAATTCTCGAAGAGCCCGAGGCCTTTCGACGCACGGTACGGCGCTATGTAACGGCGGACGGACGCGTTGATTTTTCCTGCGACGGCGTGGAGGACGCGCTGCTCGCCGCGCGCCGCGTGAACGTCGTCGCCTGCGGGACGGCGATGCACGCGGGCATGGTTGCGGCGCATTATTTCCGCAGGCTTGCGGGCGTGGAGGCGGAGAGCTATATCGCGTCCGAATTTTGCGATGCGGGCGTGCGCGTGGACGAGGACTGCCTGACGGTTTTCGTTTCGCAATCGGGCGAGACGGCCGATACGCTGGCCGCGCTGCGTGCGGTCAGGGCGCAGGGGCGCGAAACGCTTGCAGTGATCAACCGGCGCGGCACGGTGATGGAGCGGGAATGCGGGCATGTGCTGCGCACGTCGTGCGGCCCGGAGATTGCGGTCGCCAGCACGAAAGCGTTTACGGCGCAGATGGGCGTGCTGTATCTGCTTGCGATTCGCATGGCTGTGGTAAGCGGACGGTTGGACGCGGCGGGCGAGCGGGCGGAGGCTGCCGCGCTCTGCGCGGCTGAAAACGACATCCGCGAAACGCTCGCGCTGCGCCCGGAAATACTCCGCGCGGCGGAGGAGATTCATACGGCGCGGGACGTGTTTTTCATCGGGCGCGCGGCGGATTACGCCGTCGCCTGCGAGGCGGCGCTGAAGCTGAAGGAAATCAGCTATCTGCACGCGGAAGCGATTGCGGCGGGAGAACTCAAGCACGGCACCATTTCGCTGATCGAGCCGGGCGTTCCCTGCGTGTGCTTTCTGACGCGGGAGGAAACGCGCAGCCGGGCGCTGCTTTCCGTGCAGGAGGTGCTCTCGCGCGGCGGACGCGTGTATCTTTTCGCGGCGTGCGGGCTGGAGGACGTCGAGCAGGCGCCCGGGCTGACCGTGCTGCGCATGCCGGTACAGGCCGGAAGCGGCGCGGTCTTCGCCGCCGCGGTCTGCCTGCAGCTGATGGCGTATGAGACGGCGAAACGGCTGGGTCTGCCCATCGACACGCCGCGCAACCTGGCCAAATCCGTTACGGTGGCATAACGAGAACGGGAGGGAAAAGAAAATGGAATGGAAACTGAAGGCGGCGGAGCTTTTCGATTTGAGCCGCACCATTGCGGCGCCGCTTTTTGACGACGGAAACGGTTACCCGTGGGAAAAGCTGAAGGAGATTTCCGCGTTTATTCTCGCGCTTGGAAAAACGCTGCCGGCGGAACGGTTCGATCATCCGGCCGAAAACGTGTGGATTGCGAAAAGCGCGTCCGTCGCGCCGACGGCGTTTCTCGGCGGGCCGCTGATCGTCGACGAAGAGGCGGAGATTCGTCATTGCGCGTTTATTCGCGGCAGCGCGATTGTCGGCCGGGGCGCGACGGTGGGCAACTCGACGGAGCTGAAAAACTGCATTCTCTTTGACGGCGCGCAGGTGCCGCATTACAACTACGTCGGCGATTCGATTCTGGGCTATAAGGCGCATATGGGCGCGGGTGCGATCACCTCGAATTTCCGCAGCGATCATGGCAGCGTGACGCTGCACGGGCCGGAGATTGCGACGGGGCTGCGCAAATTCGGCGCGATGATCGGCGATCTGGCCGAAATCGGCTGCGGAACGGTGCTCAATCCGGGCACGGTCGTCGGGCGCGGGAGCATCGTGTATCCGCTCTCGTGCGTGCGGGGCGTTGTGCCGGAAAAAACGATTTATAAGCGCGCGGGCGAGGTTGTCGCGCGGGAAGAGAGGTAAAGGGCGATGGGACGGCTATTTGGAACGGACGGCGTGCGCGGTATCGCGAATGAAAAACTGACCTGCGAGCTGGCGATGCAGATTGGCCGCGCGGCGGCGAGCGTGCTCTCGCGCCATGCGCGCAGAAGGCCGCTTTTCGTCATCGGCATGGATACGCGCGTTTCGGGCGATATGCTTGCGGGCGCGATGTGCGCGGGGCTTTGCTCCGTCGGCGCGGACGTATACCAGCTGGGCGTGGTGCCCACGCCGGCGGTCGCGTATCTGGTGGGGAAATATAAGGCGGACGCGGGCGTGATGATTTCCGCTTCGCACAACAGCGCCGAATATAACGGCATCAAGATTTTTTCCGGCGACGGCTTCAAGCTGCCGGATGAAATCGAGGAGCAGATCGAATCGATCGTCCTCGACGGTGCGGAGGGGATCGAACTGAAAACGGGCGGCGACGTGGGCCGCGCCAGCTTCAAACAAAACGCCGTCAAGGATTATGTGGATCACCTCAAGAGCACGATTCCCGTGTCGCTCGAGGGGATGCGCTTTGCGGTCGACTGCGCCAACGGCGCGGCCTCGCATACGGCGAAGCGGCTCTTTACCGAACTGGGCGCGGAAGTGCGCGTCCTGTTTGACGAGCCGGACGGCGTGAACATCAACCTCGACTGCGGCTCGACGCATCTGGAGGCGCTGTGCGCCTATGTGCGCGAAAACCGTCTGCCGCTGGGCGTGGCCTTCGACGGCGACGCGGACCGCTGCCTGTGCGTGAATGAAAACGGCGAAGTCGTTGACGGCGACTTTATCATGGCGATCTGCGCGCGCGATATGCTCCGGCGCGGGAAGCTCGCACGCAAAACGGTCGTCGGGACGATTATGGCGAACATGGGCTTCAGCAAATTCTGCGAAGAGAACGGCATCAATTTCATCCCCACCAAGGTCGGCGACCGCTACGTGCTGGAGGAGATGGAAATGGAGGGCTACTGCTTCGGCGGCGAACAGTCGGGGCATGTGATTTTCCGCGACTTCGCGACGACCGGCGACGGTCAGCTGACGGCCGTGCAGCTGCTCGCGCATTTGAAGCAGGAAAACCTTACGCTCGCAGAGGCGGCGAAGGTTATGAAGCGCTATCCGCAGACGATGATCAACGTGAACGTTTCGCACGACGGCAAGCTTGCGTTTTACATGGACGCGGAGGTTAAGCGCGCGATCGAAGAAGGCAAGGCGCGCCTGGCCGAAAACGGACGCGTCGTGGCGCGCGTGTCGGGTACGGAGCCGCTGATCCGCATTATGGTGGAAGGGCTCGACGAGACGCTCATTCAGGAGGTCGCCGAACAGATCGCGGGCGTGGTGCGAGAGCGGCTGGCGTAAGAAAAGACGTTTTTGGGGGGCGGCAGGGCCGCCCTTTTTTTATGCGCCGCCGCAGCGTTGACAGATGTCTGGATGGAAAGCTACAATGTAGAATAGTCTAAGAAAGCATGGAGGAAATTGTATCGGGATGTTGAAAAGAATGGACTGGAAGGGCGCGTTTGCGGCCTCGACGGCGGTTTTGCTTTTATCGTTCGTGCTGGCGGCGCTGCCGTTTAGCCAGAAGGCTGTCGAGAACGAACTGTATATCGGTTTTCCGGTGACGATGCTTACCGTACACGCGACGGCGGCGGGCGACTTCGGCGTGCATCTGTCGATCGGCGCGGTGATCCTGAACCTTGCGATTGGCTACGGCGTATATTGGCTGATTCGGAAAATCGCGCTCAGCGCCGCGTCGGCACGCGCCGCACGTCGCGCCCGGTAAAGCCGCGCTCGCGGCGCAGCGGCTCGCACACAAACGCCTGAATCCACTCGAGCGAGATCACGCCGGTTTCGCCGTCATAATTCGCAATGCCGCATCCGGCGTACAGGTCGGATGCTTTTTCTTTTGCAGGCAGCCAGAGCACGCCACAATAAGCGCCTGAGCGCAGAAGCCGATCGGAAAGGCACGCGGGCATGTTTTCAGGCAGAAAAACGCGGCGCGCTTTCCAATACGGGATGGAAAGCGTGCCGCACGGTTTTTGAAGATATTCGAAAAGCGAAATCATTGCCTCTCTTTTGCAACTGATCCAAGCGCGCAAACGCCGACGAGCCATACCGCCGCCGGAATCGCGCACCAGCCGGCGAGACGCCAGCCGAGCTGCGCCTGAGCCGGCGCAAGCGCGAGCAGCGAGATCAGCCCCGCTATGCCGCCGGCCAGCATCGTCAGCGCGTGACGGCGCTTTTCGCCGGGCGAAATCAGCTCCGCCGCGCTTTCCCCCGCAACGCCCATCGCGGCGATGAGAAAGAACATCCCGCCCAGCCACAGGAGCGCCGCGCACATGCTTCCGAAGGGCAGCGACAGCATCAGCTTTGCCGCGCCCTCGCTCAGGGTTTCGCCGAGCGCGAGCGTCGTTTCGCCCGCGTCGGCGAGACTGCCGAGCAGGCGCAGGCCGAAAGCGTCGAATACGGCGGTCAAGAGCAGATAAGCGCCGAGTCCCGCGGCATATACGCCGCCGATGACCTCGCGCACGCTGCGCCCGGAGGACGCGCGCTGCGCGGCCAGCGCAACGGCAGGGCTCCAGCAAAGCCAGTAGGCGAAGAAGGCGAGCGTATTCGCGGCGGGCGCGCCTTTGCTGCCGGTTGCGGTAAAAGCACGGGCAAAGCCCGTCAAGAACGCGCGAAGCGTATGCCCGACCGAGCGGACGAACGGCGTCAGCCCGCAGCCGGTCAGGAAGACGAGCAGCAGCACAAGCGACGGCCAGAGCGCGAAATAGATGAACTTCGGCCGCTTTTTATCGAACGTGAGTGCGAGGAAAAGAAGCACGCACACGCATACGAGAATCACCGGAGAAAGCTGCGCGCCCTTGAAAACCGGCACGAGCGCGAACGCTTCGCTTGCGACCGGGGCGAAATAGCAGCACGCCGCAGCGCCTGCGCCGACGAGCGAAAGCCACGCGCACGCGCCCAGCCAGACCGGGCGCTTTGCGCCCGTCAGGCAAAAGGCCGCCGCCGCCAGCGCCGCGAACGCCCACGGCAGCGGGCCGAACGACACGCCCGGCAGAAACGCCGGATCGGCCGAGAGCCCGGAGGCAAGCCGTTCCAGCGCGAAGAGCGGCGCGCCTGCGGCCATGAAAACGCCGGTCAGCGAGGCGAGCCAGGCGGGCGCGGGCGTTTTTTCGCCGGGAAGCGGCTTTTTCGCGCGGGGCAGAAACAGCGCGGCAAGGCTCAGCACGAACGCCGCGCACGCCGCGTAGACGAGCGCGCTCACGCCTGCATCGCCGCGGAAACGACCGCGTTCACGACCGCGCCGTCGGCCTGGCCTTTCAGGCGCGGCATCAGCGTCTTCATGATGAGGCCCTTATCCTTTGGGGTGGGCGCGTCGACGCCCAGCTCGGCGAGCACCTCCGTCAGGACGGCCTTCACCTGCTCCGCGTCCATGCGCTGCGGGGCGAAGGGCGTATAGGTTTCGATGCGCAGCCTGCATTCGGCGATCACGTCCGCGCGGTCGGCGGGCGTGGTGTCGAGCGTTTCCTTCGCTTCCTTGATTTCGCGATAGACGACGGCGTTTTCTTCTTCCTCCGTCAAATCGGCGCGCTTGTCGATCTGTTTGGATTTGAGCGCGGACAGGAGCAGCGAGAGCGCGTCCTTGCGCGGCTTGTCGCCGGCCTTGAGCGCGGCCATCATCGCGGCGCGGACTTCCTCTATTTTGGACATGAGAACCCCCTCTTTCCATTAAATTCCAATGTATAGTATAGCCGCGCGTTTTTCGATTGTCAATTTCCCAAATGGCTGGTACAATAGCTTTATGACGCACGGAGGAGAAAAACATGCAGGACGTATCGGTTGCCGCGTGCGGCAGCTATGGGCAGGAAGAGGTTTTATCCGCGCTGCGCGCGGTTTTGCAGCCCGTCGGCGGGCTGGACTGGGTGAAGCCCGGCATGCGCGTTGCGATTAAGGCGAATCTGATCTCGGCCATGAAGCCGGACGCCGCCGCGACAACGCATCCGGCGGTGCTTGCGGTGATGGTCAGGCTGCTGGCGGAGCGCGGCGCAAGCGCCGTCGTGGGCGACAGCCCCGGCGGGCCGTACACGGCGGCGTTTCTGACGAACGTATACCGCGCGGCCGGGCTGAAGGCCGTGGAGGATGCGGGCGGCGAACTGAATCGCGATTTCAGCGTGAAGGAAGCGGAGTTCCCGCAGGCGGTCGAGGCGAAGAAATTTGAATACACCGCCTGGCTGGACGGCGCGGACGCGATCATCGACCTGTGCAAACTGAAAACGCACGGCATGATGGCCATGACGGCCGCGACAAAAAACCTGTTCGGCACGGTGCCGGGGCTGACGAAGGGGGCGTATCATTACCGTTTCCCGGAAGAGACGCGCTTCGCCGATATGCTGGTGGATCTGAACGAATACTTCAAGCCGCGGCTCTGCGTGGTGGATGCGGTCTGGGCGATGGAAGGCAACGGCCCGACGCAGGGACGGCCGCGCAGGCTCGGCGCGCTGCTTGCGTCGAAATGCCCGTACAGCGTGGATCTCGCGTGCGCGAAGCTGATCGGCCTGAAGGCGGACGACGTGCCGACGCTCGCGGCCGCGCGAAGGCGCGGGCTGATTCCGCGGATGGCGGAGGAATTGAACGTACACGGCGATCTGAACGCGTTCGTCTGTCCGGATTTTGACAACATCCGGCATTTTCACGCCATTCGCTTTTACGGGACGGGACAGAGCGCCGCGCACAAACTGTTCGCCCGCGCGGCCCGCGCGGCGCTGGAAACCAGGCCCGCCGTGCGCGGCGGGGAATGCGTCGGCTGCGGCAAGTGCGCAGAGGTCTGCCCGGCGCGCGCGATTGCGATGCGCGGAAAGCTGCCGCATATCGACCGCGCGAAGTGCATTCGCTGCTTCTGCTGTCAGGAGATGTGCCCCAAAGGCGCGATGAAGGCGAAGCGGCCGCTTGCGGCCCGAATCCTGGAGAGAAGATAAACGATGGCGGCGTTGACGTTCAATTCATATTGAACGGTTATGATAATCACCCGGGAGGGGGCGCTGAATATGTTTCATATTATGGTGGTTGAAGACGATCTGCATACCCGGCGGCTGATGCAGGCGGTGCTGGAACAGAACGGCTATTCGACCATCCCGGCAGGGGATGGCGAAGAGGCGCTGGAGATGATGGACAGGCATCACGTCGATCTGATTTTGCTGGACGTGATGATGCCGCGCATGGACGGTTTTACGTTTCTCAAAACCCTGCGCGAGGGCGGCTGCGAGCTGCCGGTTCTGATGGTAACCGCCAAGGAAGCGCCGGCCGATAAAAAACGCGGCTTTCTTACCGGCGTGGACGATTATATGGTCAAGCCGGTCGACGAGGAGGAGATGATCCTTCGCGTGGCGGCGCTTCTGCGCCGGGCGCGCATCGCCAACGAGCACAAGCTGACCGTCGGGACGACTGTGCTCGATTACGACGCGATGACTGTATCGCATGCGGGAAAGACCGATTCGCTGCCGCCGAAGGAATTCATGCTGCTCTTTAAGCTTCTGAGCTATCAGGGGAAAATCTTCACCCGCCGCCAGCTGATGGACGAACTGTGGGATATGGAATCCGAATCGGATGAGCGGACGGTGGACGTGCATATCAACCGCCTGCGGGACCGGTTCAAGGAAAACGCGGATTTTGAAATCGTCACCGTTCGCGGGTTGGGATACAAGGCGGTGGCCAGAAAGTGAAAAACCGCCATTCCCTGCGCACGCTGCTGGTAACGATGGTCTTCCTGATCATGCTGCTCTCGAGCCTGGTCACGGGGTCGTCGTATATCGTGCTGCTTGCGTTTGGGATTATTCCGTTCCCGTTTATCACGCAGATGACGCGGCCGCTTTTTCTGCTGATTGTCAGCAGCTTTATCGGCACCGTCATGTCGGCGATCATCTCGGCGCACTTCCTGCGCCCGATTCACGATCTGATTTCCGCCACGCGCAGCATCTCCAAGGGCGATTTTTCCGTGCGCGTCGAGGAAGGCAACTCGATCGACGAAATCGACGAGCTGCAGCGCAGCTTTAACGATATGGCCGTGGAGCTGGGCAGCATTGAAATGTTTCGCGAGGATTTTATCAATAATTTCTCGCACGAGTTCAAAACGCCGATCGTATCGATTCGCGGCTTTGCGCGTCAGCTGCAGCGAGAGGATCTGACGGACGAGCAGCGGCGCGAATACGCGGGCATCATCGCGGAGGAATCGGACCGGCTGGCCAACCTCGCCTCGAGCATTCTGCTTTTGTCCAAGCTGGAAAACCAGAATATCGTCACCGACCGCCAGCCTTTCCGCGTGGACGAGGAGGTGCGCAAGAGCATCCTCCTGCTCGAAAAGGAATGGACGGCAAAGGAGATCGACCTGCAGCCGGAAATGGACGAAATCACCATCAACGATAACGCCGAGCTGCTCTCGCACATCTGGCGCAACCTGATTGGCAACGCGATTAAATTTTCGCCGCAGGGCGGCGCGTTATACATCAACCTGCATCGCGCGGGGAAAAACGTCATTTTTTCCGTCCGCGACGAGGGGCCGGGGATGGACGAAGAAACGCAGAAACATATCTTCGACAAGTTTTATCAGGGCGACGCGTCGCATGGGACAAAGGGATACGGGCTCGGACTTGCGCTGGTGAAGCGGATTGTAACCATTTGCGCGGGAACGGTCGAAGTAAAAAGCGCCCCCGGCAAGGGGAGCGAGTTTATTGTTACGATACCGGAGATGGAAGAGCCGGAAAAGAGCAAATAAAGCGTGCGGGAAAAGTTTCCCGCACGCTTTTTCAGTTTTCCGGCCTTGCGTTCATCGCGACGGCCAGCGCGCCGATGCGGCCTTCGCAATCAGCAGAATACGCATGAATTCCTCCGGTTTTTACAGCGTTTCAAACTGTTCCAGATATTCGGAGAGCTTTTTCATATACGCAAGGCACGCTTCGTCCTGCGCAAGGGATTCCATCGCTTCGCGCACGGCCTTCACGAACGCGGCGCTCAGGCCGTTCAGGCCGCACTCCATCAGCGGGCAGACGGGCCAGGCGCGCACGTCCGGCTCAACGATGATTTCGCCTGCGCGCACACGCGGCGTGAGCGGGAAAATGCGGCAGGCGAGCGGACGCATCGCGCGGTCGCAGCGGCCGTCGCAGGTGAAAAGGTACTGCCCGGGAAAATCGGCGGAAGGGGTGAGCCGCGCCCAGTCCGGGCAGGGCGAATAGAGCGTCTCTTCGCCGGGAAAAAGCAGCATGCCGCCGTTGCCGTCTTCGTCCGGGCGGCAGCAGGCGGCGCCGCAGGTGCGGCCGCAGTCGCCGCGAAGGGGCGTGAGAGTTTCAAGCGCTTCGCGCGCCGCAAGAATCCTTTCCGTTCCGAACATTGCAGTTTCGCTCCTTCTAGTGTATAATAATGGATACGTATGGGGGTGTTTTTATGCGCTTTTCTCCGGCTGAATGCGCGGTGGAGACGTTCAGCGGCAAGGGTCCGGGCGGTACGATCATTTACGGCGATTTTCGCGAGCAGGCGGACGCGCTTGTCCGGCGTTTTGCCGGTACGGTGCAGACCGTCTATCTTGATCCGCCGTTTAATACCGGCAAGGATTTTGTGCTCAAGCAGCGCGTAGGCGAGAGCGGCTGGAAAACCGGCAAGCCCGTGCTGACGCTGCCCGCCTATTCGGACGTCTGGGAGGATGAGCGCGAGCTTTACGCGATGCTGCGCGAGGCGGCGGAGCTTGCCCGCACACTGCTTCGGGACGACGGGTCGCTGTTTCTGCATATCGATTCGCGGCTGCACGCGCGCGCCCGGCTGATGCTCGACGAAGTCTTCGGCGAGAAGGCGTTCGTGAACGAAATCATCTGGGCCTATAAAAGCGGCGGCCGTTCGCAGGCGCATTTCAGCCGAAAGCACGATATTATTCTCTTTTACCGCAAAACGCCGCAGGCGTATTTCAACATCGCGGCCGTCGGCGTGCCGCGCACGAACGCGCGCAACAACCACATGCGCCGCGCCGTGGATGAAAACGGGCGCGTTTACCGTTCTATTGTAACACAGGGAAAAGAATATCGCTACTACGACGATGAAGAAGTTTATCCCGGCGACGTGTGGGAGGACGTATCCCACCTGCAGCAGAAGGATCCGCAGCGCACGGGCTACGACACGCAAAAGCCCGCCCGGCTTCTGGAGCGCATCATCGCGTGCTCTACGCGTCCGGGCGATCTGGTCTGCGACTTCTTCGGGGGCAGCGGGACGACGGCGGCTGTCGCCGCGCAGATGGGGCGGCGGTTCCTCTGCCTGGATGCGTCGCGCGCGGCGCTGGCGGTCATGCGCAAGCGCATGCTTGGCTACGCCTTCCGCCTGGAAGCGCAGAGCGATACCGGCGAACCGGAGATCGACGGCTGTCTGCGCCGGGGAATCGGATTTATGGAATGCTGGCTGGATAAATACCGGCTGGAAGCGGGCCTGACAAAGCATGAGTTTGCCGGCAACGACGCGGCGGATCAGGCGTCGCTGGGGTTCCTGCGCGGGGGCGTGTTCTATGCGCATTCCAACCTCGCCCGTACAAAGCTGACGCCCGCGCTGGACGGGCCGATGCAGGCGCCCATGGTGGACGGCCAGCTGGCGCTGAGCGTTGTGGACGTGCTGGGCAGAAGGCTTGTATATACGCTGGAGGGAGAGCAATGAGCAATCGTTACAGCTTTTATCAGCTGCATATGGCGTGCCAGCAGCATCTGCTGGCCTCGCTTTATACCGAGCAGGAGGATCCGGACGCGTTCAACGCGGGCTATGTCGAAGCGGTAACGCCGCGGCATGTTCTCCTGTGGAGCGTAACCCCGTGGGGGCAGCACGACGGCTGGCTCCTGCGCCGGACGGAGGATATTCTGCAGGTGTATATGGGCGACGACTACGAGATTCGCCTGCAGATGCTGGTCGAAATCGAAGGGGAAAGCTACGCGCCTCTGCTGGAAACGCCGCTTGCGGCGAATGAAGACCTGCTGCGCCGCGTACTTTTACAGGCGCAGGCGAGAGGCGAAATCATCAGCGTGATGACGGCGGAGGATACGTTTACCGGCACGGTCGTGCAGGTGGACGATCTGCGCGCGACGCTCGACCTGCTGGATTTCTTCGGCGAGCCGGACGTGCGCACGCAATTCGCGCTGCGGGATATTCAGCTGGTTGGCTACGATACGTCCGAGGAGAGAATGTTCAAAAAGCTGGTGGAAAACCGGCCGAAGCTGATTTGATAACCAATACGGAGACGGAGGCGTGAATTGCGCAGACGGATTATCGGGTTGACGCTTTGCTTGGCGCTGATTGCGACGGCGGCTTTCGCCGTCGATATTCCGACAAAACAGATATACTGCCGCGCGCTCAAAAGGCTCGCGGATGCGGCGGGACAGGGAAAACGGCTTGAATGGACGGTTTCCCTCTCGCCGCAAAATATGGATACGGTTTCCGCGGGCGCGCAGGCGGTCATCGCCGCGCTGAGCGCGGAGGGAGACGTATTTGTGAACGAGGACGGCGGCCGGGCGAGCGCGGCGCTTACGCTGGACGGAACGGAGCTGCTTCGCGCGCAGAGCGTTGCGGGCGAGGGCTGGCGCGCGTTTTCGCTGGGCGACCGGACGTACCTGGCGGCGGAGGATTCGCTTTCGCAGGCCGGGGACGCGCTGGGGCTCGGCGCGCTGGGCGCGCTGCTTTTCTCGCTCGATTACGACTGGGTATCCCGGGGACAGACGCCTTACGTAACGCCCGTATACGACGCGGGGTTGACCCTCTGGCGGCTTGCTTCGCCGTATGCGGCGGACAGCAACCGCCTCAGCACCGGTTCCGGCGCGACGAGCCACGCGCTTGTTTACGAGATCGACACGCAGGGGCTGCGCGAGATTGCGAGCGCGTTCGCCGACGTGTACGAGGGGAAGACGCTTTTCCTGCCCGGAATCGGCCGCGAGGAGCAGGCGGCTTTTTTTGCCAAGGTACGCGATTTCGCGCAGAACGCGGAGGTTTCGCGCACGCTGAAGGCGAGCATGACCTTCGGAGAGGGCGATACGATGCGCACGGCGAAGCTTTCGGGCTCCATCCGGATGAACGGACGAACGGCCGGGCTTTCGTATACGTATTCCTGCGGCGTTTCCAGTACGCGGATGACGCGCAAATACAGCCTGCGCTATGAGCCGCCGGTGGGCGATACGATTTCGCTTTCAGCAACGTATCTGACGAGCAGCTCCGGCAAGGGCGGCGCACAATGCAGGCTGAGCGCCCGCGTCAGCGGAAAATACGACGGGCAGAGCTACGCGATCACGCTCGAGAGCGCGACGGTAAACAAATACGTCCTCGGGGAGGATCGCGTGCTTTCTGAAACGCTGACGGGCGATATTTCCGCGCAGGTGAAATTCGGTGGAGAGAAGCTGCTTTCGCTCGATTTCAGCCGCGAGGGGAGCGCGCGCTCGAACAACACGGGCCTTGCCGAACTTTCAGACGTATACACGGGCGAATTCGTCTTGCGCGGCGCGACGGTCTTTGCAGGGAGCGTCGCCTGTACGGTTCGTGCGGGCGAGATAGGCGAAATCCCGGCGCTGGAAATGAACGGCGTGACGAATCTTGCGACGCTGGACGAAGCCGGCGCGGCCGCCGCGCGCGAAAGCCTGGCCGAAATCTGGCGCGAGGCGGAAGCGCGGGCAATCGCACTTTTGCCGGATGAGACGAAATGGGCCATATCGGCAAGATAAACGATAGGAGAAGGGGCGCATGCGCAAAAAGAATGACTGGCGGTATCTCGTCGTATTGCTGATCCTGCTGGCGCTGGCCGTGCTCGGTTCGCGCACGCAGGCGGAGAGCCTCGCCGCGCAGCGGGAACAGGACGCGCTTGCGCGCGGCTTGCAGCTGAAAACGACCGTCTCGCTCGATTGGGACGGCGCGCCGTTTGCGGACGAAGAAACGGGCGGGATGCTCCGCAGCGTGCTGGAAAATTCCTGGTTCGTCCTTCTGCGCGAAACGCCGGAGGACGGCGGCGCGCTTTATTCCTTCGACTGGCAGCTGCAGGGCGCGTCCGTGCTGGACTGGACGGGTATGCGGCAAAACGGCGGACTGCTCGAGCAGTCGAACCTGTGGGGCGGCCGCACGGTGCGTTCCGCCGCGAAGACGATTGATTTTGCGGCCGTCTGGAACGCGTGGTGTGAGGATGCGCTGACCTCGACCGTTACGCCGCTTGCGGATATGACGGCGCAGATGACCGTGCTCACGCAGCCGGAAGCGGTTTCGCTTCTAGACGCGCTTTGCGCGGCTGTCGACGGTGCAGACTGGCTCTGGCAGCCGTCTCTGCCGCAGACGGACGGGGCGGACGAGGCCGCCGCGCAGCTGCAAACCCTGCGCGATGCGCTGCGCGCGCTGCCGCAAACGCTCGGCGCGCGGGTCGATGCGAACGACGCGCTCGTTTTCTGCGTGGACAGGGATGCGGAGGAAAACGTCGTCTGCCGTCAGATGGATGCGATGCTTGCCGAAGGAACGTTCCGCGCGGAATGGACGCTCGCGGAGGACGGGCGGCTGACCGGCGTGACGGGCGCGGGCGAAATCGCGGGCGTTCCCCTTACGATTGATGGTATTTTGACATACGACACGGCGCGCAATAATTCGCGCGAGGAAATATCCGGCGCGGTGCGCGTACAATACGGCGCGGTTTCGCTTGCGCTTGAATGGACGGATACGGCGACGGGCGAGCGGACGGACTATACCCGCACGCGAAACGGCACGCTGACCCTCGCGCTTGCGGACGGCCGAACAGGCGCTATCGCCGTCGCCGCAAAAACAACCGCCGTCAAGGGCGCGGACGCGCGCATCGACGGCGGCGAGGAGATTGTCGATCTGGACGCGCTGGACGAAACCGCGCGTCAGGAATGGTACGACGGTCTGCGCGAATCGCTCGCCCAGACGGTCTACACCGTGCTCGGCCGCCTGCCGAAGGAAACGGCGGCCTGGCTGCTGGAGAAAATTCAATAAGCGCTACTATGTTCCCAAGAGAGTATGAGAGGGCCGCGGCCCTCTCATTTTTTTCAATCGTTTTTATGATAGGTGTCTTCGCACTGACTGTGTCGAGGATGTGGCCGGCGTTTTGAAAGCTGTGACGTATTCGTATAAGAGAGGATAATATGCAGTAGGCTTTTTATGCTAAACAGCAAATTCGACGCAAGGCCACTGATAGAATAGACAAGAATGATTGACTCGAATAGTACAATGTGATATATTGTTATTAGACTATTATTCGAAGGGGATGGAGAGATTGAGGAGATTGGCGTTTTTTCTGTGTGCGGCTTTTTTGCTAATTCTTTGCGTCGCATCAGCAGTGGCAGAATCGACGATGGCTCGCTTGCTTGCAGTGAGCGAATGGGCCAACTATACTGTAACGCTTGAAGAACGTGATGGCGAATTCTGCGGAGCTATTGCGGAAAACGCGAACGGAGACCGTATTTTCGTAATCGCAATGAAAAATGACAACGGAAAATTTGAACTGTCGGTGTGTTTTCCTGAACTGCTTCCAAGAGAAATTGCGACGGAAGAGATGATGATTCATCCTATTCCTGATACGGACACAATGATTGGAGGAATGGAGCTTTATTTTTCAAAGGACGCGGGACGTGCCGGAAATTACGTCGAGCTTTGTTATCATCCCGAAAATGATTGGATGTTGTTGGCGGTTGCCGGAGTGCTGGATGGACAGCGCTACATATACAACCCGCTCTATTTCGGAGACGATTATGAATATAAAACGCATTGCTCATATGAAGATGACGGTATCCGCCTTTCTATGCAGGACGGATTTGAATTCTTTAAACCTGAAAACTTTTCTTATGAAAAAACACTGAAGCAAGCGGCAGAATTTACAAAGGCCTGGATTGCCGAACGTGAGCCCATCGCCATGGAAACGCTGAAAAAAGCGTTTTCCGAGGCGGATTTTGCAAGTAAAAAACTGGTACGGATCGACTATACTGTAGAGAACGGAAAATGCGCTGTCATGGCCGTTTACGATAGCGGCAACAACTACGAGTTATATCTGACGGACACCACAAAAAAGAACTGCGCGATACAGCTGGATCGGATCATTCCTTACAGCGACCGTATTAACCGGATTCAACTTGAAGCGCTGCATTCGGATGTCAGCTTTTATGAAGACAATATACATTATAGTTTTTGGCTTGCATATAACGATGATGAGGGTGCAAAAATATGTTCGGTTTATAGAACTGATATGAAAGGGAACCCATCTGATTATAATCATCTTTTGATTACCGGTGAAAATGCCGAATTTTCCTATGATGGTATGTTTGGCGGAATTTATGCGCAAGCGCCAGAGGTGCTGCGTTCTGCAGAGACATTCGATTTGGATATTGCTTTGGCTCTGGGGAGAGAAACGTATCAGAACTATCTTAACGGAGAAGCACCATATATTCCTCATACGGATGGGGATTATGTGATTCCGCAGCCGTGTGGTGCAAGGCTCAAAAGTGGTAAATGGCCGGTCTATTCTGGTCCCGGCACGTACTACTATAGAGAATCAAACGGCAAAGCGGCGGTTAGCACAAACGATTGGATTCAGGTGTTTGGTCGCGAAGGAGAATGGGCGCTGATCCAGTATCGTGTAAGCGAGAACCATTTCCGCTTTGGTTATGTACATGCGGAAGCGGTGGAGAATTTCCTGGATGTGCCGGAGTTGAAATTTGAGTATACACCCTTGGACGGTTGGATTTCTTCTTTAACATCCGATCCGTTCGGTAGCGATAAATATAAAGCGCCCGTTTCTGAAAAACTGTCAAAAACAGCGCGACTGGCAGCAATGACGTTAAGCCAAATGTATATTGAAGGATTCCTTCCTGATGGAATGCCGATTCGATTGTTTGCCAGTTCTAACGTCTTTCCATCGTCTTACCAATTTCTGGAATTTCTTCTGCCGAACCAATGAGAGAATGACACAGAGGGGGCGACAGCCCTCTCATTTTTTCAATCATTCTTGCAAACATGCGTCATCGCGCCGATCGTATCAAAGGAGCGCTCTGCATTTTGAAAGCTGCGTATTGCCGCCCGGTATTCGCCGGGCGTTTTTCCTTCCATCGAGCGGAAGAACGCCGTGAACGACTGCGGATAGAGGAACCCCACCTGCAGCGCGATCTGCTGAATTTGCAGCGTTTCGTCGCGCAGGAGACATTTGGCTTCTTCCAGCCTGCGGCAATCGATATACTCCTTGACGGTGCGGTTCATTTCGCTGCGGAAAACTTTGCGCAGATGCGAGGGAGAAACGTAGAATTTCTCCGCCAGCATATCGATGCGTAAATCCTCGCTCAGGTTCGCGTCGATGTACGCGGTCACGTCGCGGACAAGCTGCGAGCAGTTTGTTTCGTCCGGAGGGGTCATCATTTCGGTCACGGCGGCGCAGAGGTTTTCCAGCGCCGCATCCATTTCAGGCAGCGTGCGGGCGGCGAAGGGCGTTTGCGCCGCGCCGGCCGCGCGGCCGACGACGTTCCAGAGCCGCTCGTAAAACGCGCGCGCGGTTCGTTCGTCCTGTCCTGCGCGGACGAGCAGGAGCATCAGTCTGTCCAGCTCCTGCGAAATTCCCGTTTCGCTGCGGTTTTTCAGCGCGCGCAGCAGGCGGTTTTCGATGTCTTCGGGGTATTGCAGGGCGGCGGGGCTGAGGCGCTCGTCCGGCTTTTCGGCTTCGAGCTGGCGGTTTCGGGCGATCATCGCGTCGATCTGATGCAGGATGCGCTCGGTTTCTTTTTTGTAGGGCGTTTCGTCTTCGGGATTTTCGGCGCTGAAGCGCCCGGAAATTATCCGCAGCGGCTCAAACATGCGCCACGAAAACAGCAGCGAGCAGCAGACGCTCAAAAGCAGCGCCGCAGCGCACAGCACGAGCAGCCGGTTTTGCAGCGCGGAAATGCCGCCCATCATATCGCGGGCGGGCTGGACGAAAAAGTAAATCCAGCCACGATCGGAGCGGACGGACTGCACGATCGATTCGCCGGCCGTCAGCGCGGCGCGGCCCGTTGCGATGCGGCCGGGCTCGGCGGGGGAAAGCGAGGCGAGCGCCGCCGCGTCCTTACGCGCGGGCCCCACGCCGTCGATGAGGTTGCCGTAGTCGTCCAGCACGAGCATGGAAACGCTGCCCGCGCCGTTCACGTTTTCCAGCGCGGTATCGACGGCCTTCGCGTCGACGTTGACGACGATATACGCGCGATACGCTTTTGTGCTGCTGTAAACGGGCAGCGTGCGCACGAAGGTGAGCGCCTCGCCGGTTTCCGCGCTGGTGGCGAGGCGGCTTTCGATCAGGCGGCGGTTGACCTTGCTGTACGGCCAGGGGGACGCGTCGAGCGCGGTGAGAAAATCCGCGTCGTAATACCATTCGAGCGACGTATAGCCCACGTCGCTGGCGACGACGAAGCCTTCCTGCCGGAAATAAACACAGAAGGATTTGATATACGGGTTGGACGCGGCGGCGGATTTTACCTGCGCGATGAGGTTGATGCAGAGGTTCTGGTTGTTGTTTTTATAATAATCGGGGAAGTTGAGCAGGTACGCGTTCGTCTGAAGCGCCTGCACGGACGAATCGACCTGCCGCAGGATCATCTCGTGCGTGTTCTGCAAAAGGGCGAGCGTGTTTTCGCCGCCGGAGAGCGTGTTCTTTTCAATGGAGCGATAGGAATAGAAATATTGGGCTGCGCCCATCAGGACGATGACCGCGAGCGCCAGAACAAAGAACAAGCGGAAATAGAGGAGAAACTCCTTTTTGAGCCTGCCGCGCTTCATCGAGAAACACACACCCTTTTCGTTTGTTAATGGGCGAATAAACGCCGAAGGGGGGAGCCGGAAAGCGGCTCCCCTGCGATGTGAGGAAGTATTACTTGATCGGGGCGACGGCGTAATCGGTGCCCTGCAGGCTGTTATACGCGTCGGCATAGGCCTGCAGCACTTTCAAGCCGCCCTTGTTGACCCATTCGGTCTTGTAGGCTTCCCAGTTTTCATCGTTGAGCTCGGTCGTGCCGGTTACGAATTCGACGACCTTGGAGGAAACGTAGGTGTCAAGCTCGTTGCCGTATTCGGTCTGCTCGGGCGGGGTGGGGATGCCGTAGAAGATGCTGGTGTAAAGGTTGATGTTATTGGGATTATACTGCTCGAGGTTGAAGGTGTACAGCGCTTTTTCGATATCGCTGGATTCTTCGGTGGGCGCGACAAGACCCAGAGTGGACTTGCTCATGTCGTTAACGATCATGCCGAGAGAAACCAGATCAACGTCCGTCGCAGTCGGGTTCGTTTTCTGAACATTGCCGTTCTCGGTGTAGCTATAATCTTCGCCTTCGGTGCCATAGGTGGAGAGCATGAAGCCTTCATCAGTGATAAGGTAATCGAGGAAGGAAATCGCGGCTTCCGGATGCTTGCACGTGGAGGAAATCATGACCTCGCGGAACAGGCAGCCGATATCGCGCATGCCGGAGGTTTCGCCGTCGTCGCTGGTAATGTAGATCAGCTTCAGATTCGCGTTGGGATCGATTTCGGTCAGGCCGGATTCGACGAACGATTTCGAGCAGGACCACCAGCCGGAATAGAAACCGGCCTTGCCGTTGGCCATTTTGATCTTGGACTGATCCTGATTGAGAACGAAGAATTCCGGATCGAGCGCGCCGCAGTTCCACAGGTCGTTCATGTATTCGAGCGTGGCGCGCAGTCCGTCGGAAACATTGAAGGCGTAGAATTCGTTGCTGTCGTTGAGATAGTACTGGTCGGGGATGCCGCCGTTTGCGCCGGAGAAACCGTAGAAGGAGATCGGCCAGTTGATCTGATGACCGTTGAAGCCGTAGGTGTCGTTTTCGCCGTTGCCGTCTGGATCCTTTTCGGTGAACGCAATCAAGATTTCCTTTATTTCGGAAAGGGTGTAGATATCCTTCACTTCGAAGCCGAGCTTCTCAAGCCAGTCGGCGCGGATGCCGTTCATGTACTTATCGCGCATGTTTTCATACGGGATAGCCATGATCTGGCCGTTCACGGTGACGGTATCCCACGCGGCCTGAGAGATGCGCTCCTTGAGGTTCTGGCCGTACTGATCGAGCAGATCGTTCAGCGGGAGAATCATGCCGCTGTCCATATATTCGTAATGAGAGAACGAACCGGCTTCCATGATGTCGTACGGTTCACCGGAGGCGATGGAAAGGTTCAGCGTCTGGCCCAGGTTGTCGGAGTGAACGATCGTAGCGTCCAGCACAACGTTCGTGGCTTCAAAAATCTTCTTGACGAACGGTCTGTCCGTGTTGAGCGTGGACGTATCGTTGTTTGCCAGCAGGATGGACAGCGTTACGGGCGCTTCGTCCGCCAGCGCGGCGGAGCAGAGAGACAGCGCCATCAGCGCGCAGAGAAAAAGAGCGACGAGTTTTTTCATGGGTTGGGTCTTCCTTTCTTTTTTTTCTATCAACAGGCGTTTCGCCTATTAACCCTTGAGCGAGCCGACCATCATGCCCTTGGCAAAATACTTTTGCAGGAACGGATAGACGACCAGAATCGGTACGGTGGTGAAAATGACGGTCGCGGCGCGAACCACGTCGGTCGGGGGAATATAGGAATCGTCCAGCGGCATGGTGGAAAGCTCGCTGCTCGAAGAGCTGTACATGCTGCGCACGACAACCTGCAGGGTCTGGTATTGCGCCTTGGGGTTGTAAATGAGCGCGGCGGAATAGGTGTTCCATTTGCCCAGCGCGTAAAAGAGCGCGAGCGTCGCGATGATGGGCATCGAAAGCGGAAGCACGATTTGCAGCAGCGTGCGCACTTCGGTCGCGCCGTCGATATACGCCGATTCCTTCAGGTCTTCCGGAATGCTCATGAAGAAGTTGCGCGCAAGCAGCAGGTTCCACGCGCTGACCGCGCCGGGGAGAATCAGCGCCCAGAGACTGTTCAAAAGCCCGAAATCGCGCGCGTTGAGGTAGTCCGGGATCATCCCGCCGCCGATGAACATCGTAATGAGCACGTACGTGGTCATTACCGCCCGGCCGGGCAGGTTCCTGCGGCTCAGCGCATAGCCGCCCATACAGGTGAGCAACAGCGAAAACGCCGTGCCGACGAGGGTGATAAAAATCGTATTCTGATAGCAGCGCCAGACGTTGTTGTAATGGAAAACGTAATCGTATGCATCGAACTGAATCGTTTTCGGATAGAGCAGCAGCCCGCCCGCCGCCGTCACGTCCGCCTGCCGGGAGACGGACGTGAAAAGCAGGTTCAAAAACGGATACAGCGTCGTCAGGCAAAGGAGCGTCAGCAGCGTCAGGTTGATTACGTCGAACAGTTCGACGCGCTTTTTCTTTTTCATTTGTTTCACCACAGGCCACCGTCCTCATCGATTTTCTTCGCGCCCCAGTTCGTCAAAAGCACCATCGCAAGCCCCAGCAGCGAATTGAACAACCCGACGGCCGTCGAATAGCTGAACTGGTTGGCCGAAAGCAGGCCCACGCGATAGACGTAATAGCTCATGACTTCCGCGACGCTGGAAACCATCTTGTTGGTGAAAACCATCGTCTGATCGAGGCTGACGGAGAACAGGCCGCCCATGGTCAGAACGAGCTGCATGCTGATCAGCGGCCGCAGCTCGGCCAGCGTGATATGGATGAGCTTCTGCATACGGCTTGCGCCGTCAAGATCGGCCGCTTCGTACAGCTCCACGTTTACGCGCGAAAGCGCGGCAAGATAAATAATCGCGCCCCAGCCGATTTCCTTCCAGACGTTGCTGAAGGTGAAGAACCAGCGGTAATACGCCGGGTTGCCCAGAAAAAGCTCGCGGTCGAGCCCGAGCGCCGTGCGAACGCCGTTGATGAAGCCGTCATAGGAGAAAAAGCAGTAAAGCACCGCGTAAACGACGACGTAGGAGACGAAATGCGGAAGGTAGGAGATGGTCTGCAGCGTTTTTTTGTATTTGTCGCTGCGCACTTCGTTGAGCATCAGCGCCAGAATGATCGGCGCGGGAAAGCCGAAGACGATGCGCATTACGGCCAGCAGCACCGTGTTGCCGAACACGCGGGTGAACTCGCCGCTGGTGAGAAAACGAATGAAATGATGGAACCCGTGCTCGCTCGTCCAGGGGCTGCCCCAGATGCCGCCGGCGAATTTGTAATCCTTAAACGCGATTACAACGCCCATCAGCGGTTTGTAATGGAAAAGCAGATAATAGACGAACACGGGGAGGAAAAACGCATAGAAAATCCAGTAGCGCCTGAGTATGCTCACGAAGGAATGTTTTTTCATGTCCGTACGCTCCCTTGACGATTTCAACTGCATTATAGGAGCTGCGGAGGGGCGGTTCAACAAATGAATCTGCTTTTTACTGCGGAAAAACGCTCTGAATTAGAGAAAACGAATGTTTTTTGATGAAAATGATATGGGAATGAACGCAAAAAAGGATCGCACATGCGTACGATCCTGAAAAGCGCGTTTTCTGTTACGGCACCTGCTCCACGCCGCCGAGTCCTTTCGCCGTGCGGCGGACGAACCAGACGAGCCTGGCTTTCAGCGGCAGCGCGGTCGCCAGCGCGCGATAGCACCGCGCCGCGTGCTCCACCTGTGCGGGCGAAGCGCCGAAGCGGCCGTAGCCGAGCATCGTCAGCGAATCGGCCACATCGAGGAAGCCACAGTCTTTCGGCAGGCGTTTTGCGACGCGCAGCGCGTGCGCCGTCGGGGATTCGCTCGGCTTCGCGCCAAGCCCGGCGGCCGCAAGCAGCCCCAGCAGCGCGCGGTACCAGAGCAGCAGCTGCTGATCGGGGCGCATGAGCCGCTTGACCGCCTGCGCGGGCAGCGTCCACCACACACGCACGGCCAGCGCGGCGAGCAAAAGCAGCAGGAGCAGCCAGAGCCACCAGTTGCTGCGGGAGGAACGCGGCGGCTCGGGCGGCGGCGTTTCCGCGTCCGGGGAATCGGCGGGATCCTGCGAATCGGGCGTATCGGGGGAGTCGGGCGAATCGCTCTGCGTATCGGGCGACTGATCCTGCGAGGCGTCGCCGCCGGACTGCGAGGGATTCGGGTTCTGCTCGGGGGAATCGTCCGGGGCGTCGTCGGGCGAGTCGCCGCCCTGCGGGGGCGTTTGCGCAGAGGAAGAGCCGCCGGTTCCGTGCGGGGGCGTCGCGTCGAAGGAGACCCAGCCGAAACCGTTGAACCAGACCTCCGCCCAGGCGTGCGCGTCTTTGCCGGTGACAAGCGCGACGCCGCCAGAAGGCTGCACAAGATAGCCCTCGACGTAGCGCGTGGGGAGCCCGGCAATGCGGCCCAGAACGGCCATGGCCGAGGCGAAATACGTGCAGTAGCCTTCCTTGCCGCGCAGAAGGAAATACGAAACGAAATCCTGATTATCCGGCGGCGCTTCGGGCGAGAGGGTATAGGCCATGTTGTAATACAGGTACGTGCGGATGGCGCGCGCCTTTTCCAGCGGCGTTTCGCAGTTGGCGACGATGCGCTCGACGAGGGTATAGACGTCGTCTGCGATGGCGTTTGGCAATTGCAGATAGGCGGACATGTCCTTTTTTGCGGCGCCCTGCGCCGCAGAGGATACGAGCGCGTCCAGGCGTGAATCTTCGCTGGTGATGATGGGTGCGGAGAACGAATACGCGTCGCCCGGCGCGAGATCGCGCGTGATGAAGATCTCGGACGAGGTGTTAAAATACGGTACCAGCGCCATGGGCGTGGTCAGGTTCTGCATGCGCAGCATGGAGAAAAGCGTGCTGGCGCTGTTTGCGTTCATCGAGATGGAAACGGGGTAGGCCGTGAACAGGTCGCTCGAGAGCTGCAGCGCCTGAGCGGGCGTGAGCGTATCGGTCGCCTCGCCGCGCTGTGCGTCATACCGGACAGTGGAATAGCGGTAGCGGCGCGAGGAGAGCGTGTTGCGCCAGGAAAGGCCGGTATAGTTGTTGTGAATGGAGCCGCGCAGGAGAATTGCGTTTTGCGTTTCCACCTGCATGACCGGGTTCTCGTTCGGCACGACGGGGCCGCCCAGCCTCGTTTCCAGCGGCATGTAGCCGTCTACCTCGATGGAGTAGACCGTGCGCGTTTCGGTGAAAAAGAACGTATCCGTGATGAACGTGCGAATATTCTCGGCCAGGTTGGAAAGCGCGGGCGAGGTATGACTGATTACCGGCGTGAGGGCGAGCGCAACCAGCACGGCGACGGCGGAGGTTGCGAGCGTGGCGGGCTTGGAAGCGCCTTCGTGCGTGAAACACGAAAGCAGCGCCATCAGCGCGACAAGGCCCGGCGCGAAAAGATAGAATTCCTCGCGCAGCCCGGCCACCCAGCAGGCGAGCACGGCGATCAGCTCCAGCGAAAAGGCGGGGATAAAACCGCCCGGCCCAAGCGCGAGCGACCAGCCGACGAGCGTCAGCAGCACGGCCAGTACGGCGGCGACTTCGGGCGCGTACATCTGCAGCGCGGCGGCGGAGCCGTTGACGAGCGCGAACATCGCGCCGAGCATGCCGCCCAGGCGGAAAAGCGTGCCGCCGGTTAAAACGGCCAGCGCAAGCGTAAGCGCGCCGCCTATGCCGCCGACGAGCGCGCAGACGCCGCGCGCGCCGATGAACGTCAGAAAAACGGCCGTTACAGCGCAGGCGAAAACAGCCGCGCCGTAGCAGGCCAGATTGAGCGCGCGCAGCGCGGGCAAAACAAGCCCGAGCGCCAGCAGCATACCGGTCAGCGCGGGCCAGAGGGCATGATACAGCTTTTTCAGAACGGTTTTCACGCTTCCTCCTCTCCGGCGGGCAGATCGCTCAGCGGTTCGACGGCGGCGGCCGTCACCTCCACGTCGTTTCGCATCAGGCGGCGGATGAGCGCGGCGATCGCGGGATCGGCGTCGTCCGCGGCAAGCAGCACGCGCACCTTCGGTCCCATGCGGCGGATGCGCAGAATCATATCGGCGATAACCGGGTTCATGCGGCTGGTCAGAACGGCGGTCGAGCCCGTGCGGCGCATGCGCCGGGTTTCCAGCTGCAAAAGCCGCTCGAATTCCGTCGCGCCGTCAAAACGGCAGCGTGCGAGGGCTTCCAGCAAAAGCGGCAGCTCTTCCTGTTTGGAGACGCTCACATCGTCCGGCTCGGCGGCGAGCAGCGGCATGCGCACCGGCGCGCCGGCTTCAAGCGCGACGGACGCGACGGAGGCCGCGGCCTCGCAGATCGCGTCGCGTACATCGGCCGCGTCCAGCCCCGCGGGAACGGCGGGCGGCGCGCAGTCGACCAGCAGCACCGCGTCCGGCTTGGCGGGCTGCTCGTATACGCGCACGAGCAGCTCCTTGCGGCGCATGGAAAGCTTCCAGTGGATTTTCTTCAGCTCGTCGCCCGGCTGATAGGCGCGCAGATCGGTCGGCATCGTCGCGTCCTCGAAGGCGCGGGCGGTCAGGCTTTCGTCGTCCGAATCGCCGGGGCTGAAGGAAAGCGGCGCGCAAAGGGATACGCGAGGCAGCACAGTGAGCGTCTCGGTGGCGATATCGGAAAGCTTCGCTTTGAGGGAGAACAGGCCGAACAGGTCGTTCACGAGGATTTCCTCCACGCCAAAGGGAAAGCAGCCGACGTGCGCGCACAAAAGCGTCTGCCGCACGTCGCCGAAGCGAAAGGCGCGTGCGGGACACTGGAGCGGATAAGTCTCCTCCTCGCTGGCCGAGCAGACGCGCAGCGTCAGCGGCGCAACCGGCAGCGGACACTGATGCCGGAGCATCACGCGCAGGCGGACGCGTTCGCCGCGGGAGACGCTCGCTTTTTCCATTTTGCAGCGCACGGTGAGCGTGCGAATCACCCAGCGAACGGCGAGATACGCCGTCGGGATCACAACTGCAAGCGTCAGAAAAAGCAGCCAGAAAAGCGCGTCGCCCGTCGACAGCGCCGTTACGAGCAGCACCACCGCGCAGCATAGCGCCATCACACAGCGCGAGGTCATTTGACGCGCACCGGAACCTGGACGTTATTTACGATATCTGAAACGATGCGGTCGGCCGTGTCGCCCTGCATGCGGGCTTCAGGGCTGAGCATCACGCGGTGGCACAGGACCGGCAGCGCCATGCGCTGCACATCCTCCGGCAGGATGAAATCGCGCCCAGCCAGCAGCGCGTTCGCCTGCGCCGCCTTGATCAGCGCGATTGCGCCGCGCGTGGAAACGCCCAGCTGCAGCGCCGGATGGCGGCGCGTGGAGGCGGTGATATTCGCCACATAGCTGCGCACCTCGCGCGAACAGTAGATTTCCGTTACCGCGGCCTGCATGCCGATAATATCCTCGGCGTTGCATACGGGCTGCAGCGTGGAAAGCGGCGAAACGGGCGCGGAATAGCGCTCGAGAATTTCCATTTCGTCTTCGACGGACGGATAGCCGATCGAGATGCGCATGAAAAAGCGGTCCATCTGCGCCTCGGGCAGCGGATAGGTGCCTACGAACTCGACCGGGTTCTGCGTGGCCAGGACGAGAAAAGGTTTGGGCAGCGGATGCGTTACGCCGTCGACCGTTACCTGGTATTCTTCCATCACCTCAAGCAGCGAGGACTGCGTTTTAGGAGAGGTGCGGTTGATTTCATCGGCCAGAACGATCTGGCTCATGACCGCGCCGGGCTTGTATTCCAGCTCGCTGGTTTTGAAATTGACGATGGAAAAACCGGTTACGTCGGAGGGCGTAACATCCGGGGTGAACTGGATGCGCTTGAAGGAGCAATCCAGTGATTTGGCCAGAGCGCTGGCGAGCGTGGTTTTGCCCACGCCGGGCACGTCCTCGATCAGGATGTGGCCCTTGCAAAGGAGCGCGATCAGCGCAAGTTCGATCACATCGTCTTTTCCGACGACAACCTGAGCAATATTTTGTTGAAGAGCGCGAACAAGACGGCGCGGCTGCTGCATGTGTAAAATCTCCTCTTTGTAAATTCGCCCATTCATTATAGATGAAAGGCTTGAAAAATGCAATCAATCCGGGTATCCTGTTATCAAACGAACGAGGGAGGCAAAATCGTGCAGGAATGGATGGGCTGCGAAATCCGCAGGGAAGAGGAAATCGATTCGACGAACCGGGCGGCGCGGACCTGGGCGCGCGCGGGCGCGCCAAGCGGAGCCGTCGTCGTGGCCGCGCGGCAGACGGCGGGGCGCGGGCGGATGCAGCGCCGTTGGGAATCTCCCGCGGGGACGGGCCTGTATCTTTCCGCCGTCGTGCGCCCCGAAATGCCGCTGGAGAAATTCCCGAGCCTGACGTTTGCGGCGGCGATGGCTGCGTGCGACGCATGCCGCGCGCTGGGCGCGTCTGCGCGCATCAAATGGCCGAACGATCTTGTGCTGGACGGGCGCAAGGTTGCGGGAATTCTGCTGGAGCGCGAGGGCGACGCGGCGGTGATCGGTATCGGCGTAAACGTGCGGCAGAGAATTACGGATTTTCCGGAGGAGCTGCGCGAAAAGGCCGGCTCGCTTGAGATGCTGACGGGAAAGCCGTTCGATCTTTCCGCGCTGGAGCGCGAATTGCTGCGTGCGCTCGGGCGGCGCGTCGAGCAGGCGGCTGCGGGCGCATGGCTGGAAGATTACCGCGCGCTGTGCGCGACGCTCGGGGCGCAGGTGCGCGTGATCGGTACGAACGAAACGTTTGCCGGCATAGCGGAGGATATGGACGAAACCGGCGCGCTGCTCGTGCGCGACGGCGAAGGGACGCTGCGCCGTGTGCTGGCGGGCGACGTATCGGTGCGGGGGATGATGGGCTATGCTGATCGGGATCGGACTTGACCTGTGCGAAATCGCGCGCATGGGCGAAATGATCGCGCGCGCGGGGTTTCTGGAGCGTTTCTTTACGGAAGAGGAGCGCGCGTATATCGCTTCCCGCGGGCAGGCGGCGGCGCAGACGGCGGCGGGAATTTACGCCGCGAAGGAAGCGGCGCTGAAGGCGATGGGCTGCGGCATCGCGCTGCCGCTTGCGCAGGTCGGCGTGACGCACGACGAAAGCGGCGCGCCGCGTTATACCCTTACCGGCCGCGCGGCCGGGAAAATGGCTGCGCTGGGCGGAAAAGCGATGCACCTTTCCATCACGCACGAGGGCGGCTTGGCGGCCGCCGTGGCGATTCTGGAGGGCTGAAGGATGAAATATGTCATTACATCGGAACAGATGAAACAGACCGAAACGGCGTTCATGGAAAAAACGGGCTACCCGAGCCTGCTCCTGATGGAGCACGCCGCGCAGGCAGTGGCGGACGCGCTTTGCGACAGGACGGCAGGGGGCGCGGTTTTCTTCTGCGGGCCGGGAAATAACGGCGGCGACGGCTATGCGGCGGCGCGGCTTTTTGCGCGGAAAGGGCGGCGGGCCGTTGTCTGGGCGATGTGCGAGGAGGACGCGCTCAGCGGCGACGCAAGGCTGAACGCGCAGCTCTGCCGCGCGCTGGGCGTTCCGGTAACGCTCTGGCAGCCGGACATGGCGATTCCCGCGGGCTGCGGCGCGGTTGTAGACGCGCTTTTTGGAACGGGGCTTGCGCGGCCGCTTTCGGGCGCATACGCGCAGGCGGCGGAGTTTATCAACGCCTGCGGTTTGCCGGTGCTGGCGGTGGATATGCCCAGCGGCACGAAGGAACTGATGGTGCGCGCCGACACGACGGTGACGTTTCATAAAATGAAGCTGGCGCACGCGCTGTTTCCGGGACGGGAAAACATGGGGCGGCTGATCGTTGCGGATATCGGCATCCCGGAGGACGGCGAAGGCTTTTCCGTGCTGGAGGACGGCGACGTTTCCGCGCTGCTGCCCGCGCGCGGCATGAACGCGCATAAGGGCGTCTGCGGCCACGCGCTGGTGATTGCAGGCTCTCTGGGCATGGCCGGAGCGGCGGCGCTGTGCGCGAACGCGGCGATGCGCGCGGGCGCGGGGCTTTGCACCATTCTCGCGGCGGGCAAGACGATCCCGATCCTGCAGGAGCTCGCGCCCTGCGCGATGTGCCTCAAACGCGGCGATACGCTGCTTGCCGACGCGCTGGCGGGGAAATCCGCCGTTGCGGTCGGGCCCGGCCTCGGCCGTACACAGGAGGCGGCGGAGATTTTAGCCGCGCTCTGCGCGGAAAAATCCATCCTGCAGATTTGGGATGCGGACGCGCTGAACTGGCTGGCGGAGCATCCGGAGCCCCTGGGCGTGCGCGCGGTGATGACTCCGCATCCCGGCGAGGCGGCGCGGCTGCTGGGCTGCGATATCCGTGAGGTAACGGCGGACCCGATCGAATCGGCCGTGTGGCTGTCGGAAAAATTCGGCTGCACGGCGCTTCTCAAGGGCGCGACGACGGTGATTGCGCGCGACGGACAGTGCGCGCTGAACCTGTCCGGCACGCCCGGCATGGCGACCGGCGGCAGCGGCGACACGCTGACGGGCATCATCGCGGCGCTGCTGGCGCAGGGGCTTGCGCCCTTCGACGCGGCGCGGCTGGGCGCGTTCCTGCATGGACGCGCGGGAGAGCGCGCCGCCGAAAAACGCGGCGTAAGATCGATGATCGCCTCGGACATTATCGATGTGCTCGACATAGGATAAAGCGGAAAGCGCAGGGAAAAGGATGGGCGCGGAGAAACGATGGTTTCGGAGCGTGACATCCTTATGACAACCGTAAAACGCGGCGATATTTATTGCGCCGACCTCGACCCTGTCGTGGGAAGCGAGCAGGGCGGAATCCGGCCGGTGCTTGTGATACAGAATAACCGGGGCAACCGCTTCAGTCCCACGGTAATTGTTGTGGCCATTACTTCCCGGCAGCACAAGGCGGCCCTGCCTACGCACGTGCCGCTTGCGGCGGGAGAAGCGGGGCTGACGCGCCCGTCCGTCGTGCTGGCGGAGCAGATGCGCACGCTGGACGGCAGGCGGCTGCGGCGAAAGCTCGGCGCGCTGGACGAAGAAAGAATGCGCGAGGTGGACGGAGCCATCCGCGCGTCGCTGGCGATTGGAGAATAAAAAGGCGGGTGTTATTCGGGGGAGGAACCTTCTTTCTGGGGAAAGAAGGTTCCTCCCCCGAACCCCCTCTTCTAAGAAAGCCGCTTAAAGCTGCTTTGACATTGATATGGTTCAGGAACTCTGCGTAATCTTTTCTTCTTCCGCTTCCTCGTCTTCGACCGGCTGCGCGGTGCGTCTGTCCATCAGCGATCCGCCTGCGATGATAATGCACATATACGGCAGCAGGATCAGCAGACCGGGCAGCAGATACAGAAGCGGCACGGGGATCAGTTTCCAGAAGAGGTTGAGGATGCTGATATCCGTTCTGTACGTGAAGAAATAGTTCGCGTAAGCGCAGACGGTATGGCGCAGCGCCGTGTTGACGATGTGCGCGCCGAGCGCGAGCACGCCGAGCGTGCGGAGAATGCCGGGAATATCCCGCCAGCGCGGACGGTACAGATCCAGCGCCGAAAGGCTCAGCCCGCAGATGATAAGAAGCGAATGAGTCAGATAAAAGCCGAGAATCCGCGGGGTGAAAAGCGGGAAACCGGTGAACGCGGGCTCCGGGAAAAGCAGCGCCATCAGCGCGCCGAGCGGAGCGGTGAAGAACGAGAAGCCGAGAATCGAGCGGCTCTTCCTGCGAATGCCGAGCGGGATGAGGAAGAGATTGATGTTGCACAGCTGCAGGGGCAGCTCGTTGAACCAGTTGAAACGGTCGATGCCCGCGAGCATGGGGAATTCCGCGTCTATGGAGAGCATGAACTTGTAGACGAAGAACACGACGATATTGCATGCGCACAGGCAGGTTAAAAAACGCGTCTTGCGTGCATACGGATGGCCGGCGAAATTGCGGCGGATTGCGGCAACGGCGACGATCGTCAAAGCCAGAATCATCCAGAAAACGCCGTTAAACGGTTTGACCGGCAGCATGGGGTTCCCTCCTTTTTTCGATTATTTTCATCAAAGCGTAGGACGCTATGGCCAGCGCGCACCCGGCGACGAGATCGGCGACGGAATGCTGCTTGATGAACACGGTGGAAAGGCAGATAAGCGCGACCAGAACGGCCGACGCGGCGCGAAGCGCCGGATGCTTTCTGCCGAAACGGCTGCGAAAGGTGGAGAGATGAACGGAAAGCGCCTCGTAGCAATGCAGGCTGGGCAGCACGTTCACCGGCCGGTCGAAGCGGTAAATGAGACGGCAGAGCGCGCGGAAAACGCCCGCGCCCTGCGCGGCGGGACGAAAATCGATCTGCGTCGGGTAAAGGAGGAAGAAAAGCAGGCTTGCGGCCATGCCGGGAAAAAGCGCTAGCGCCTGACGGCGGAGAAGATCCTGATCGGTGAAAAACATGTAAACCAGCGGCAGCGGCACATAGAGATACCAGATCAAATACGGTACGACGAACGCGGGCACGAAGGGAATTGCGTCGTCGACGGGCAGATGCACGATGTGGTAGGTCAGGGGAAAAAGCTGCGTAACAAAATAAAACCCGCCGATCAGAAGAAACGGCGCGAAGTAGAACAAACCGTGGCGTTTGCCGGTAAATAAGCGCAAGATAACTCCCCCTGTCCTTATCTGTTAGTATAACATAAGCATTCAGATTTCGTCAAGAAACGACAGGGATTCGCGGCGAAACATATTGCGCGCGCAGAAAAATATATGGTAAAATCAGCATAAATCGAAAGGAAACGGGGCGAATTGAAGATGAAGAACGGTTTGCTGCAGCGGTTTGCGGCGGCGCTTGTGGCGCTTGCGCTGCTTATGGGAATGTGCGCGATGGCGCAGGCGGAGGATGCGGTCATCACGGCGCGGGAAATGATGGCGCTGCTGGACGGCTTTGTCGCGGACAGGGGCGCGGAGCACCTGGCCGAGTGGCAGGCGATGTTCCCGGCGGCAAGGGCGAGCGACGCGCAATTGACGCGGGCGGACGGCATCTGCATGCTGTACGGCGCGGCCTGCACGGCGCGCCCGGACAAGGTCGCGCTCGGCGACAACTGCTGGCCGCTGCACGAGAAAATCGGCGAAAAAATCTGGGACGAATACCCCGTTAACGAAGCGCTCTTCGGCGAAACGGTTTATGCGCCTTCGCCCTGGCACGAATGGAATTACAGCGCTTCGGCGTACTTCTTCGCGCTGGATGTGCGCGATTGGGACGGCGAAATGCTGTTCGACTACGACCCGGAGGCGAACACGCTGCACACGGACGCGCCGCTGACGCGCGCGGACGCGGAAACGGCGATCGCGCGGCTGCAGGCCAGCTGGTCTCCCGTTTCCATCACTGAGGAAGCTAAGGAAATTCTTGCCAAAGCAGAAGCCAGAAAGCAGGATTTTTTCGCACGCCGAGATGCGGTTACAGTGACGGGGACGGTTTACTACATCTCCAATTCCGGAAGCAATAGCAATGACGGTAAATCACCAGAAACGGCTTGGGCGACATTGGACAGGGCGTTTAATATCGGCTGGCTGCATGAAACGCATAACTTTCTCAAGCCCGGCGACGCCGTGCTTCTGGAGCGGGGCGGCAATTGGTACGTTGCGCCGGACAGCGAATACGGCCTGACTTCGGATGCCTATGTCATTCCTGAGGGAGTCACGCTGGGCGCATATGGAGAAGGCGAACGCCCTGTGATTCGCTGCGACCTGCCGCAGGCAAACGATCCGGATTTCTGGAAGCTATATTTCGATCAGGGTGGCGTAAAAATCTGGGCCACTGCCGAGAAGCTACAGGATACAAATGTCATCGTTTTGAACGGCGGCGAATTTGCGGCTGAGGAAATCATGCCGTATTGGAATCGCAAAACCGGCGAGTACTGTACTGCGGAGGGCGTTCCCTTCGACGTAACCGTCGAATTGAAGGAGAATCTCACTTTCTGCTCGCTGCTGGAATTTGACGTTGCAAACATACACGACCTGGGCAACGCTGTCCAGACGGGAACCTTGTTTCTTCGCTGCGATGAGGGAAACCCCGCAGAGGTTTTCGACGAGATTGCCCTTCCACAGGCGCAGTCCGCCATCAGCCTGAAAACAAACGCATCGGCCGTCGGAATCAGCGTGAAATATGCTGTGTGCTTAGGAATTGCGGCGTCCGGCGATGATGGAGATTTCGGGCAGCAGGTTCGCAGCTGTGAAATCGCATGGTGCGGCGGTCTATTGCACAAATATAATGAGACCGAAGTTGCCGCTGTACTGCAACCGGGCTGCGGAGGAGGCGCAGTTCAGATAACCGGATCCGAAAATTCCGTCACAGACTGCTACATTCACCACTGCGGAACATTTTCCCTGATTTTTGCGATCCATGCAACCGGTCCGGAACGCCGAGCTTACCACGATATGACCCATACCGGCAACCTCATTGAATATAGCGGCAGCATTCGTGTTACCGATCTGGCAAAGACAGATCATCCAAACGCCGAAGGGTTTATTTCCAACCTGACTTTCAGAGATAATTACGTTCTCTACAGCGGCGAAGGATGGATCGAAGGTATGATCCGGCAGATCGATCCAGCAGCTGCTCCGCAGTATTCTGCCTGCCTTGAAAATGGCCTGTCGGCTGTAAATAACGATGGCATTTATTTCATTGACAACATATTCTACTGCTCCACTGTGAACCTGCTTAACATATCGGAGTATAATTTTTTCGGAGCGTCAAAGGTCAATCAGCCAATGGTTTTCTCAGGCAACACCTACGTGCAGTCTGTGAATCGGCGCTTGTGTACCTTAAACGAATGGAAATGCTATTATCCAGATTCCGAACCGGCAATTCAAGAGTTTCTGGCGCTGGTTGGCGATACGGCAGGAACGGTCATACGTCTTCCCTGATGGATCGAGCAAAACGCCGCCGTTCTCGCCCTGCCATTTTTCTCATTTACTACAGTCCTGCAGCGCTTTCACCGGGTTCTGCGCTCCCGGTGAAAGCGCCTTTTTTGAGGAAGAGAACGTGTGTTTTTCGCATCCAGATCTGCAAAAATTCGCCCGCCGCTGTTCAGTAGAAGTGTTGTTAATTTGTTGCTTCTCGTTTGGAATTCGAGGAAGAAAATATTGCGCGCACAGGAAGATATATGGTAAAATCAGCATAAATCGAAGAGAAACGGGGCGAATTGAAGATGAAGAACGGTTTGCTGCAGCGGCTTACGGCGGCGCTTTTGGCGCTTGCGCTGCTTATGGGAATGTGCGCGGCGGCGCAGGCGGAGGATGCGGTCATCACGGCGCGGGAAATGATGGCGCTGCTGGACGGCTTTGTCGCGGACAGGGGCG
>CAKTTL010000002.1 GCA_934615235.1 uncultured Clostridia bacterium | reverse complement strand
CTGCTGCTGGACGGCGTGCTGACGGTCATTCTGTCGCTGTTCCTGCTGCTGAATCAGTGGTTTACGCTGATGTCGCTACCTTTCCTGTTTACGGCGTGGCTGCTGTTTTCCGGCGTTTCCCGGTTCGTCAGCGCGTTTGATCTGAAGGCTTTGGGCGTGCGCGCCTGGGGTTGGGTGCTGGCGCTGGGCATTATCCTGATGGCGGCAGGCTTCGTCTGCATGATGGATCCCTGGGTCAGCGTTGCCGCCGTGGGCGTGACGGTAGGACTGGTCTTCCTGCTGGAGGGCGTGAGCGCCATCTTCTACGGCTGCATCTCCAGAACGAAGCTGTAAAAAGAAACGCCGTATAAAAATTCCTCCGGCAGCCGCGGCCGCGCCGCCGGATTTACGATAGATGAAACGATTTCTTGCAGCCAATTTCTCGCAACTGACAATTATTCAAATTTGAATGGAGGGGGTTACTATGACTATGCTTCCCAGCATTTTCGGTGAAAATATGATGGATGAATTCTTCGATCGCGACTTCTTTGACGAGCGCAACCCACTCTTCGGCAAGCACGCCCGCAACCTGATGAAGACCGACATTCACGAGAACGACAAGGAGTACAAGCTGTCCGTGGAGCTGCCCGGCTTCAAGAAGGAAGAAATCAGCCTGGACGTGAAGGATGGCTACTTGACCATCGGCGCCCAGAAGGGGCTGGACAAGGATGAAAAGGATAAGAAAGGGCGCATGCTGCGCCAGGAGCGCTATTCCGGCGTATGCACCCGCAGCTTCTACGTCGGCGACGTGAAGCCTGAGGACGTAAAGGCGAAGTACGAATCCGGCGTGCTAACCGTCGTCCTGCCGAAGGAGGACGCCAGGAAGCTTCCTTCTGAAAGCAAAATTGCGATTGAATAACCTGATTTTGCTGCCCGCCGTCTTGCACTCCCCGCAGACGGCGGGGTTTTTTATAAACGAGCTTGACGAAAACATGACGGAAGCTGAAGGCCATTCCTGACATTCGCAGGCTATGCTGAGTATATACAGAAATATTCTTTGAAGCGAGGTATTTTTATGATCTACAAAACGATCGTACTGCCCTATCAACCCAGGGCGGCGAAAATGGCGGCGGCGATTGAAGAAAAGGCGAACGAAATGGCGCGCGTGGGCTGGGAGCTGGTAACCTTTTCCGTTACGCTCTCCGCCAAAGCGATTCTGGTGTTCCGCAGGAATGAGAACGATGCTGCCAAATAAGCAGGAAACCTGCTAAACTGTAAAGGACGGAGAAAACCATGAAGGAAAATCGAAAGCTGCTCAAGGAAGTGCTTCGGGATATTCAGAAGGATATGACGGACGAAGAGGTGCTGGCGCTGCTGGCAGACAGTCGGGTGTCCGTCAATCCAGCCGAAGAAAAGGAAAAATATAACTTTGGCCAGCGGGCAGCGGACGCGATCGCCAAGTTTGCCGGCAGCTGGGCGTTCATTTTCTCGTTCACCGGCGGGCTGGTGCTGTGGATGGTCATAAATACGGCGTTAGCCGCCCGGGCGTTCGACCCGTATCCGTTCATCCTGCTGAACCTGGTGCTGTCCTGCATCGCGGCCATTCAAGCGCCGCTGATCATGATGAGCCAGAACCGGCAGGAGGAAAAGGATCGCCGCCGCGCCGAAAACGACTACAAGGTCAACCTGAAAACCGAGATCATGATCGAAGATCTCTACGACAAGGTCAACGCGATCCTCGCCAAACAGTCGGCGCTGGAAAAGCAGTGGAATCAGCAGAACAGCGAAGCTGCCGCAGACGCTGCATCGAATGAACCGAAAAAGAGCTGAAACAACAGAATGCGAAAATCCGCCCTTCTTTCCCAAGTGGAATTGAGTGGCGGATTTATTTATTTCTTTTTTCTTGTTAGCAGCAGGCTGCTGGTGATGGCAGTCAGGGACGCGACCGTCACCAGCCCGAAGCGCTGGCTTCCCGCGTGGAAATCTCTGGGCGCTTCTGCGCCACCTCATACACAGCGGAACTGATATCGACCGGCGATCCAGCACTGCGTCATGAACAGATTCCCAAATAGGATCATAACCATTCCGCCGATACGACGCCAGCACTTTTCATCGCGATAGAATCGCTTCTCAGAAGGACAGCAGAACGCACAAACGCACTGTTTTCGATCCTTTTCACGTACATCGCCCATAAATTTTTTCAAAAAATTTTTCTCAGAGGCGTTGACTGTTGCCGATATTTTCTCTATGATATGCTTCTGCAAATATACAGACAATTATACGAGTCTGTTTTTCTTTGCAATAATCTTGATTTGGAGAAAACGATATGTTCAAAGTCAACTCCGGCGATGCTTCCGCCTTGAATACGACGTCGCCCCGCTGCCTTTGGAAAACATGGCGCGACAACCTGCTTCTTTTCTGCTCCGCCGGCGTCTACGTGGAGCTTTGTCTTCACCTTTGCGTATACCGCTCGCTGGATCGTTATGCGGTCTACCTGCTCCTGTTTGGCCTGCTGGGCGGCGCGCTCAGTTCGCTGCTTGTCTCGTGTCTGCCCAGAATCCTGCGTCAGTTCGCAGGATTCCTTCTGGTGGCGGCGCAGGTTCTGTTTGCCGAGGTGCAGCTGGTCTATCAGGCTATATTCGGAAACTTCATGCCCATCAATCAGATCAGCATGGGCGGAAATGTTATCGTCAATTTTGCTTCTCAGCTCCTCTACAGCGTCGTCAGGAACCTGCCGTCAATCCTTCTGCTGTTGGCGCCGCTGCCCGTGATGATCGTCTGCCTTAAGCTGCGCAGGGCAGGCGCGCTGAAAATCCGGCTCCATTGGAAGCAGGCAATTGCATCCCTTGCCGCTTTGCTGACCCTGCTGGCCCTGACTGCGGGGCTCATTCTTTCCGGCCGGAACACGCCCCTTTCCGTGTACCACACCTTTCTCAACGTGAATACCTCCACCGACAGCAGCTATAAAAAGGTCGGCATGCTGGCTACCACGGTGCAGGAGCTTCGCTATATGCTTTTCGGCAGCCGGAACAGCACCATCATTACTCCGTCGTCTCTGGGTACAAGCGGCAGTCCGAGAACCTACAGCAGCAATTCCTATAATGTGATTGAAGACATTTCCTTTACCGATTTGGCGGACAGCACCGACAGCGAAATCCTGAAAAACACGGATCAGTATCTGGCAAACGTGATCCCTACCCGCAAAAATAACTACACCGCTCTTTTGGAGGGCTATAATCTGATCACGATCTGCGCTGAAAGTTTCTGCCCCTGGTTCATCAGCGAAGAGCTGACGCCTACGCTCTACAAGATGACGCGTACGGGCATCCTCTTCGAAAATTACTACGGCACCTTCCAGTCTGTCACCACCAACGGCGAGTACACCCTGTGCATGGGGCTGTATCCGGATATGTCCCGTACCAAAACCGATTCCAGCTTCAACGTGGCGGGCGCCAATTATCTCCCGTTCTGCCTGGGCAACGCGCTCAGGGACATGGGATATCAAACCTGGGCCTATCACGATTACATCGGGGATTTTTACAACCGGAACATCACGCACGCCAATATGGGCTACACCTTTCAAGCAGCGGATTCCGGTCTGGATATGAAAATCGACTGGCCTTCGTCCGATCTGGAGATGATGCAGGCCTCCGTAGACGACTATATCGAAAGCGAAACGCCCTTTCACGCCTATTACATGACCTTCAGCGGCCATTACCAGTACAACTGGCATAACGCCATGAGCGCCAAGAACAAAGATGCGGTGAAGAATCTGCCTGCTTCCGAGCCAGTCAAGGCGTATATCGCCTGCAATCTGGAGCTGGAGTACGCGCTGGAATACCTGACGCAGCGGCTGGAAGCGGCGGGAATCGCCGAAAAAACCTGCATCGTTCTGACCAACGATCATTATCCCTACGGCCTGACAGAAGCGGAATACAACGAACTGGCCGGTCAAACGCTGGACGCCACCTTTGAAAAATACCTCAACAGCTTCATCTGCTACGTTCCCGGGCTTCCGGAGAATATTGTGGTAGATGAATACTGCTCAACAGCCGACATTTTGCCGACGCTTCTGAACCTGTTCGGCGTAGACTATGACTCGCGCCTGCTGGCAGGCACCGACATATTATCCAGCGGCATCCATATGGCGGTGCTGTCGGACAAATCTTTTCTGACAAAAAACTTCCGTTATGACGCCGGAACAGAAACCGTCATCCCCGCGCGCGCGGACGTCATCGTCTCCGATGAAACGATCGATACGTACCGGCTCTATGTGGAAAACAAATTCCAGCTCTCCCAAAATATTGTCAACAGCGATTACTATGCCCACGTCTTCGACAAGCAGCCAAGCGGCGGAAGTCTGGAGGACACCATAGTATTTACAGACATCAAGAGCATCTTCAATCAGGCCAGCGTCCTGTATATGTACCGCAACGGGTATGTGGACCCGGAGGCTCCGGATACCTTCGGCGGAAAGGCCACGGCGAAGTTGGGTGAATTTGCGGATGTACTCTACCGGATCGCCGGACGCCCTGAAACGAACGACTTCGCCCTGCCGCCCGATTCTGAAAACGAGGACTTTAACGCCGCCAGCTCCTATTACAGCGCCATATGCTGGGCCTGGCAGACAGGGCTGCTCCAGCAGGACGATCCATGTACGGATTGCACGGATAAAGTGGACTACCAAACCGCATGCGTGCTGATCTATCGCTATGCGGCCATGGCCGGCGTCGACACGGCCGTAGACCGGGCACTGCTTCTGGAAACGATTCAGGCCGAACCGCAGCTCAGCATCGAAACCATCCGCGCCATGCTCTGGTGCAATCAGGAAGACATCACTACGCGAGACAGCGACCTGCCAGAGCTGCTGGACGCTGCCGACACCCGCATCAGCCGCTATCAGATGACCTCGTTCCTGTTCTATCTGTGCACCTACGAGCTGAGTCTGGAAAGTTGAGGATATCCGGCAGAATTCCGGCGCAAGCGCCGGAGGAAGGACGGTGCCTCGCCCTTGCTCCGGCAGCGATGTTCACGCTCAGCGACACAATCAACGACAGCACGACCGCGGCGGTACCCGCCGTTGACGAACGCTCCTGCGCAGCCGCTGCCGCTAACATGACGGCAAAAACGCCGCCGACGCCGCAAGTATGAGCATTATATTTCAATTTAGCGCAAATAATTCTTATAGTTCATTTTGCTTCCAGCGCCTGCAAAAAAGCAAGCCGAACCTCGGCTTGCTTAATTCATTTTGTACCAGCGACAGGCGACTATTCCTTCACGCTTCCCTGCACAATGCCGTGAATAAAATACTTCTGTGCAAACGGATAGACGATCAACATGGGAACCAGCGCAAGGAAGACCTTTGCAGAGTCCGCCGCCACCGTCGCAACGCGGTTGCTGAGCGTGTTTAAATCGTTAATCTGATCAAGATTGACTTGCACTACTACGGTGCGCAGGTACGTCTGCAGCGGGAACTTCAGGTTATCGTTGATATAGAGCATCCCATCGTACCACGCATTCCAATGGCCGACGGCCACAAACAACGACAACGTTGCCAGCGACGGCAGGCACAGCGGCAGAATCACCTTGCCCAACGTTGTGAAATGATCCGCACCGTCAATATGCGCAGCTTCCGTAATCGCATCCGGAAGCGCCTTCATGAAGTTTTGCAGCAAAATCACGTTATAAACCGGAACGGCGACCGGCAGAATCAGCGCCCAAATGCTGTTGATCAGGCCGGTTTTCGTCACGGCGAGATACGTCGGAATTAAGCCGCCGCTGAAAATCATCGGAATCACAAACAGCCAGATGTATACACGACGCGGCTTGAACTGCTGGCGCGTCATGGATAGCGGATATGCCGCAAGAATCGTCATTGCCATTACCACCACAAGCGCCAGCGCCGTCCGCTTGATTGAGACAAAGAACGCGCTGTAAAACTGATAATCCCTTGCCACATAGCGATAATTATCCAGCGTAAGGCCTTTAGGCCAAAGCGTCACATTGCCTGCGATCACCTGTTCCTTCGCGCTGAGCGACAGCGCTAGCACATGAATTACCGGTGCGAGGCACAGAAAACCGACGAGCACGCAAAAAATATAATTGAAAACCACAAACGCCTTGCGGCTTCTCGAAGCGCCCAATTCCATTTCTTTCTGCCCCCCCTCTTTCAGAACGTACGATACCCGGTAAACTTATAAGCCAGCCGGTAAGACACAAGGATAAGAACACAGGAAATTACATTCTTGAAAAGTCCTGCGGCGGTGGAAACGCTGTACTGCATATTGTTAAAGGCCATGCGATAAACAAACGTATCTATAATATCTGCCGTCTCGTATACGGCGGGAGAATACAAATTGAAAATCTGATCAAAGCCCGCGTCCAGCACGCGCCCAAGCGCCATGGTTCCCATCAACACGATTGTCGGCGCGATAGCGGGCAGCGTCACATGAATCATTCGCTTCCAATAGCCTGCGCCGTCAATAGCCGCCGCTTCGTACAGGCTCGCATCCACCCCTGCCATCGCGGCAAGATAGATGATGGTTCCGTATCCAAACTCCTTCCAGACGTCGGTTATCAGAATAATGGGCTGAAAAGCTTTTTTGCTCGCAAGGAACGTCTGCGCGCTGCCGCCGAGCGCCACAATTCCTTTATTCACCAATCCGTTTACGGAAAGCAAACGGATAACAATACTGGCAAGCAATACCCAGGAGATAAAATGCGGCATATAAACGACCGTCTGCACGACCTTTTTTACATGCGCATTGCGCATTTCATTCAACATCAGCGCAAACGTTACCGGCACGATCAGGTTGAGCACAATTTTGCCCAAGGCAATCACAAAGCTGTTGCGAACCGCATAGCGAAAACCCTGCAGGTTATACAGCAGCTGGAAATTTTTAAGCCCTACCCATTTTGAGCCTGCAAAACCCAGCGCAGGCTTATAATTCTGAAACGCCATTACAATGCCTGCCATCGGCAGGTAATTATAAACCAGCAACGCCAGAAGCGGCAGAATAAGCATCACATGAAGCTGCCAGTTTTGGTTTGAGCGCGCGATCGCTCTTCTTTTTGCGGCATTTGTTTTTTGCATGCGTTTTCTCCTTGCTTGCGGAATAAAAACGTGCGCCCCGCCTGCTGCGCATCGGCGGGCATGCGGGGCGCGAATTGGGAAAGTGTTTACTTGGAAGCGTACCACTCGTTCACTTCATCGGTGATCTGCTGGCCGCCGCTGGTGAACCAGTTCTCCACAGCCTTATCGTACGTAGAAATATCCGCGCCCATAATAACTTCGAGCATCGCGGTATTCAGCGCGTCGTTCACAACGTCGCCGAGCATGGCCATGGTTTCAGTCGGAACGGTGCTGAACGCGTTGGGCAACTGCCGGCCGGCCATGTACATGTCATAGTCGTACGTATAGGATGCATCCTTTCCGAATGTGGCAAGATACCACCACGGGGAGGCCGGATCTTTGCAGGCTTCGATAATCGACTGGCTGTTCGCGCCGCGATAATTTTCAACGCCGGTTTCCTGCCAGACGCGCACGTCGTCGGCAACCCAGATGTCATTGGTTACCGGCTGAATGTGTATACCATTCCAGGGCAGCAGTTTATACCACAGATAGGAATCATCCACATCAACTTCTAGAGCCGAAGCCATTTCCGCGTTGCCCGTAGAAGCTCCAACATGCAAGTTCAACATGCGTGCAACCGCCTCAGGATGCTTGCAGTCCTTATTGATAAACAATTTTCTAGCAAGGACGGCAAACGTCTGAACTTTCGTCTCCGCATCCGCCGTCAGGCCGGGGACGCCGACACAAATAATTTCCGCTTCCGGATTCAGATCATGCAGCGCCTGCATGGACATGGTCGTGGCATAATCGGTGCTGTAGAAAATGCCGCACTTGCCGCTGGCGACATATTCCTGCGCGACGGTGCCGTTGGTAACGGAGAAGTCCTTATTAATCAGGCCCTCCGCATACATTTCCTGCAGCTTCAGCAGCGCTTCGCGCATTTCAGGCAGCGTGTTGCTGAACGCCAGCTTACCGTCCACATCGACCCACATATCGCGATAGGCGTTAAACCCATTCATGAATCCTTTCAGGTGACCGTCGTTCACACCGGAGCCATCGGCAAACATCATGCCGATCGTATCCTCGCCGCCAAGCTTGGCTTCCTTGAAAGCGCGTGCAACCGCAATCGCTTCATCGATCGTAGTCGGCACTTCAAGGTTGAGCTGCTTGAGCCAATCCCCGCGGACGAACAGCTGCGCATTGCCGATATAGTAGTTACCGGGAATCGGCAGGCCGTACAGCTTGCCGTCAAAAGTCATGTTTGCAACCAGATCTTCATTACAGAAGCTTTTATACTTTTCGCAAATTTCATTCGCATACAGCTCCGTACAGTCGTAGACCAGACCGGCTTCCACCAGCTGCTTATACACTTCGTCGCTGACCATACCGGCGTCCGGCAGGTTGCCGCTGGCAATCGCCGCGCCCCATTTGGCGGTATCATCATCAGGCGAAGTAACCCAGTCAAATGTCACTTCAACGTTTAACACGTCCTTGAACGTATTAATCCAGCGGTTCTCGGTATAGGATTTCTTCTCCTGATCTGTATCATCGAACTGAGCTGCTGAATCCATTACACGGGCAAAAGAAATCTGCACCGGCTCCTCAAAGCGGGCAATGCCCTCCAGCCCGGACAGGTCGGGAATGTCCGTTTTCGCCATGGCGCTCGCCGCGGTGAGCACCATCAGCAGGGACAATACCAAAGCCAAAAGTTTCTTCATGGTAAGGTTCCTCCCTTGTTTTTGTTTAGCCGCTTGCGGCCTTTATGCCATTGTATCAAAGTTTACAGGATTCGCCATTGCACTTTTCCAGCATTTGCGTTTCACTTTTCAAGCATTTTGGCGTTTTGCCATCTCCGCGCCTTGCGGCTGCTTTTTTAGTCTGTTATACTAACTCATGTAAAAATCCTGCAATACGATGAAACGAAGGGATTGTCGCAATGAAACGCTTTCGCCGTCAGGGCAGCCTCTACCGACAGATGTTGATCATCTTCTTTGCTGTAATGGTCCCGGTACAGGCTTTCGGCGGCTTCATTCTGCTGCGCGGGGCTGCGCACACGAATCGCGCCGTGCTTTCCAAAGCCGAACAGACTGCGCAAAGCGCAGCGGTTTACCTTTCCGAGCAATACGACCTTACGCTGCAGACGCTGCACTCCCTGTTATACAGCGACAATACGAAAGCAACCGCCCTGTTGGGCACGCATACCCCTAATGATTACTCCTATTGGATTTCCGCACGCGCAATTATGAAAGAACTGCAATGGGCACGGCTGGGTTGCGACTCAGTCGCCCAGATTTGCCTGTTCCACCCTTCTCTGAACGTCTTAATTTCTGAAAACACGTATACCGATAAGCTCAGCGAAGCCTTTTGGGAAGATCTGCGCGCCAGCTGGAGCTCCAGGCACGGCAACCTGCTCGGAATGCGCGACGGCAAACTGACGCTGATACTCGGCTATCCAAACATTCTCCCCGGCGAAAAGGAGCCTCTGGCATATTGTGAAGCGACGCTTTCCCTCAACGCGCTTTGCGCGTCCATCAGTCAAAGAGTTTTCGCAGGCGAATGCGTGCTGACATATCGAGGGCAATGCATCGGCGGCTGGCAGCCGGGCGCGCAGTGGCTTCGGGAAAACAGCGATAATCGGGCGACGTTGGAAAACATAAAGTATCATGTCTTTTACGCCGGCAACCCGAACGGATTAGGCTTTGTCAACTTTGTCCCCAACAGCATCTTGCTGACGGATGTACGGAATTTTTCCCGTCTGCTGATTCTGTATTTTCTCCTCTGCATTCCATTCTTTATTGGATATGCCGCGCTCGCGCGCGGTCAGGTTCAGCGCCCGGTAAAGGCATTGCTGGATGCATTCGAACAGGTTCGCAGCGGCAATGTGCGCCCCGAGCTTGCACAGCAGGGGCCTGAAGAGATGAGCCGGCTGATTCGCGGTTTCCAGGAATTGACCGAGCACCTGGATGAAACCACTCAGCGTCTTGTTGAACAGCAAAACCGCGCTCAGCAAATTGAATTCAAGCAGCTGCAATCGCAGATCAATCCGCATTTTCTATACAACACCTTTTACATGCTGGAGCGGCTTGTACAGGATGAAGAAACGGACGCCGCTGCGGAAGTGTGTCAATACCTGGGAGGTTACTTCCGGTATATCACCCGCTCCGGCCAGGAAACTGTTCCCGTTTCTTCGGAATATGAGCACATGCTCAATTATCTGAACCTGCAAAAGCTGCGCTGGGAAGAGCGATTGGAGCTCGATATCGCGCCCTGGCCGCAAGAAGCGCTGTGCATGCGCGTTCCAAGGCTGATTTTTCAACCGATCGTCGAAAATGCGTTTACGCACGGTTTTCAGGGGATGTCGGATGGAATGCGCATCCGTTTCAGCACGCAGCTCAATGAAGATACAATTCTGCTCAAGTTTGAAAACAGCGCCGTACAGTCTCCCGCAGATGTGCTGGCAACGAATCTGGACGTAACCCCTGACGAAGAAACCACCGGGCTGAAAAATATTCACCGGCGAATCCGTTTGAAATACGGAAGTCCCTTCGGCCTGAAACTGCTTCCAAGCGACCTCGGCGGGCTCTGCGTACTGATGCTTCTGCCGCGTTAGGAGGAAAGAACATGCATTTATATCGCGCCCTTGTCGTAGATGATGAAACGTTTATCGCAAATTCCGTTGCTGCGCTTCTTCAATGCCAATCCCGTTGGAATATGGATGTTTGCCGCGCTTTTTCCGGCGAGGAAGCCCTGGCGCTTGCGCAAAACGATCGTATCGACCTGCTGATTTCTGACATCCGCATGGGCGGCATGGACGGTCTCGAGCTTGTGACGCGCATTCGCGTGCTCTGGCCGCAATGTCAGGTGATTATGCTGACGGCATACGACAGTTTCGAATACGCTTATCGCGCGCTCGATTTGAACGTAGCCGGTTTCGTCCTGAAAACAGAAAATGATGAGAAGCTTTTAGAGGCTGTTGAAAAGGCTGTCCACCTCATCGACGCACAGAAAAACAGGTTGGATTTGCCCGACCGAATAATGCAGCATGAAATCAACGCCGAGCTTCTTCTGACGTTGATTTCGCTGGACAAGGATCCGCAACGCGAGAAAAAGCTGTTGGCGCTGATGGGCGTGTCTGAATCCTCAGCGGAAATCTGGCTCATTGCTGGACGTGCAGGAACAGATCCTGCAGAAAATGAAAAGCTCGCTCTCTCTGTGCAGGCACAGCTGAGTCCGCATGCCCATGTGCTCGGCTCCTGTGTTGCCGGCAACATATTCTGGTGTCTCGCTTTGCCTCTGTCCTCCGCAGCCTCAATGCTGGGTGCATTGGAACTGGCGCAGGAAAACAGCGATCTTCTTTCGCGTACGCCACTGATCGTCGCTTATTTCTCTCCCGCTCAGACAAGCGTCGGTACACTTTCCGCGCGGATGCGCGGCAAAATTGAAGAAGAAACCGGCGAGGGCTTTATTCGCATACTCACCGGCAAGGAAGAAACGACGTTTGCGGATCCTGTCGACACGGTTCTACGTTATATCGACCAGCACCTGAACATGGATTTATCAATCAGCACGCTTTCCCTAATCAGCGGTTACAGTACCGGACATCTCTCCCGGCTGTTTCAAAAGCGAACCGGATTACAAATCAGCTACTATATCGCCTGCCGCAAAACACAGCAGATCTGCCGATTGCTTCAAAGCATGTCCTGCAGCGATGTAGCCTGTGCAATGGGCTTCAACAATCGCTCATACTTTAACCGCTACGTGAAACGCATGACCGGCCACACGCCGCAGCAAATTCACGAAGGCAAGGCCAGTTACGTTTCGCCCCCCGTTGACGTGCTTTAGTTGTTACGGTTTTACTGCATTGCGCAGCGTATCCACCTGTTCAGCAGAAGGCGGATTGAAAAGCGTCGCCTTTTGACCGAGCGCTTTCCATTTCATTTCGCCCATGCGATGATATGGCAAAAGCTCCACTTTTTTCGGATAGCCATTTGCAAGGAGGAAAGCGCGCAGCGCGCGCATCTCCTCCAGCGTATCGTTTACCCCCGGAATAATCGGCACACGCACCCAGACACGTTTTTGCATCTGCAGCAAGCGCGACAGGTTTTCTAATATCTGTTCGTTGCCAACACCCGTATATTCCTTATGACGCTGAGAATTCATGCTCTTTACATCATAGAGAAACATATCCGTATACGGCAGAATTTCTTCGAAAGACCTCCACGGCACAGCGCCTGCCGTATCCACTGCAGTGTGAATTTTTTCTTTTTTGCAAGAATCAAGCAATTCTTTTAGAAAACCCAATTGCAGCATACACTCGCCGCCCGAGAAAGTGGCCCCTCCGCCGGACGTCTGATAGAACAGACGATCCGGCAGAATCTTCTTCATTGCATCCTCTACTGTATATTCCATCCCACACAGGCTGCGCGCCTCCTGCGGACATGCATCCGCACATTTTCCGCACAAATCACACTTTCTAAGCCCGTAAGGGCAAACCCGTTCGCAAAGTCCACAATGCGTGCAGCGCTCCTGATAAAACAGCAGCTGCGGCACAGCAGACTGACTTTCCGGATTATGGCACCATGCACAGCGGAGGTTACATCCCTTAAAGAAAACCGTAGTACGAAATCCCGGACCATCCACAGTGGAAGCGCGCTGAATATCGAAGAGCATGCCTTTCATCTGCATATATCTCCTTAATCATAGAAATTGCGACTAAGCACCTCCTGCTGCCATTCAGGAGACAGGCTCGTAAAGCGTGCGGAAAAGCCGCATACGCGAACGATCAAATCGCGGTGTTTTTCCGGATGAATCTGCGCGTCCAGAAGCTGTTCTTTCGTAACGCAGTTCAGTTGCAGCGAGCCCATCGCGCTCTGCGCGCATGCATACAGGAATGCTGCGCAATGATCCAGCGTCATTCCGGTAGAAGGCAGAATAATGTTAACAACCGAATTGCCTCCCATCTCGCTGCCATCCAGCGCGGCAAGGCTGTTTATTACATCCGTTACGCTTTCAATTCTGTGTAAGCGGGAAGGCGTAAGCCCCTGCGAGAAATAATCACCGTTGCGCCTGCCGTCAGGCGTCGCGAGCGTTTTTTCTGCCCAGAAGCGAATTTCCGTATACGTGCAATGCCCGATGTCGCACCGGCCTCCGGGCCACAGCGTTTTCAATTCTCCTGCAAGTTCAAGCAGATCATGATTGAATCGTGCAGCCAGTTTATTGGATTCCTCGCTTGCATCTCCCCAGCAGGGACAGCGGGTCGCTGCGCGACGCATTTCCTCATGCCCCGCCCAATTGCAGCGCACCGCGCTTAAAAATTCATCCAGCGCGTACCTTTTCTCATCGAAGCAAAGCGTCTTGATTGCCAGCAGCGCGTCAATGATATTCGGGAAGCCAACCAGCATATAGTTCTCGTTATGATATTTGCACCCGCCGTTCGTCAAATCCAAACGGCTCTGCAGGCAGCCGTCCATTGAAGAAGAAGTCAGCGGAAGCGGATCCACCTGCGGCCAGATTCCCTTTCCCTTCAACGTCATTCTGTTGCGCTCACGGAAAAGAATCCGACAGTTTTCCACCGTAATACGATATACGTCTTCAAAACTTTTCGCGCCGTCTAACGGCAGGAAGAACAGACTGCACTCCCGCATTTTATCCTGGCGATTGTGAACGGACATCTCAAATGCCTTGAGTATATTTACATAATTGCCCTGATCGTCCATTCTGTTCCCGTTCGTCAGCAAGCCCCAGCAACCGGTAATCAGATAATCCCTCGCATCTTCCAGCGAAGCCCCTCCGCGCACCAGTGCGGCAATCGTTGCCTCGTCATTCTGATAAAGAATGGAAGACGTGCTGTGAATCACATCCAGATCCGCCGCATCCAGGAACTCACGCGGCGACTGGCTGGAAAAACGCACTTTGATTTTCGGGAAAATAATTTTATGCTGACTGGTCGCCCTCAGGAACATTGCGGTCAGTTCATTCCAGACCGGCTTTCCTGCCGCGTCACAGCCGCCGAGCGTATACGTGTTTTCCAGTTCATGATCGGCATATCCGACCATTTTCATATCATGATCATAATGACAATCCCATGTAAGCAGGAAAGCCTGAATGAGCTCATACGCCTCTTCCTTTGTCAGTCTCCCGGCAGCAAGATCGCCTTCATAGAAGGGAAGCAATTCAACATCCGGTCGCCCAAAGGTGTTATATCCAACGCCCTCCAATGCGCCCGGAACCGTCCGGCAGAAAGCCAGCAGGTTCAGCGCTTCATAAAATGTACGCGGTGCGTTCCACGGCGTGTAGGCTGCCGCTTCAGCAATTCGTTCCAGATTGAAAATTTCATCCGGACTGGAAGCAGTTCTCGCTCTCTCTTTTGCCGCTTCTGCAAATTTCTCAGAAATTTTCTTCATGCACAGCAGGCCATCAATCGCCGCATTCAGAAAGTCGTGTTCTTCCTCCGTTTTTGCATGGCAAAGCTGTTCTTGCGCGTTATCATACAACATTTTAAGCCCGCCCTTAAAAAGCGGCTTGCAATTGAAAATAAAATGCTGCCTTGTGTCACTGTAAGGCCCGCAGATGAGGTAAAGCAAATTACCTGCCTGCGCATTGCGGACAGAAAACAGCTCGGGATCCTGATCGGCAAACATGTGTTCTGACCGTTCATAGTTCCAGTTCCCCGCGTGTACGTGCCCACGGAACTCTCCCGCACCGTCGCAATGCGCGCTCATGGTGCCAAGCTCATAGTAGAAAGGCGAAGTATGAAACAGCTTGGGTTCGCACATCTCGGTGATGGTTTTATATTGCAGCGCTTTGCGCTGATAACCGTTCATCTCCGGCATGCAATGTTCATCAAGCGACGCATATGCAGCCTTGCGAAACGCCTCCGACAGATCGTCAACCTCATTCCAATAATACCGGGTCAGTTCTTTCTGAAACGCCTGAAAATTCATACGCTCTCCTCCTTCGATCAGCTCATGTGTATCCGGTGTTTTAATTGTATGAGCGGCGCGTCACAGTGTAAATCGCAAGATAAAGAAAAATAGCATTATACGGAAATTTTCTATCATACTATTTCAAAATATGCTATACTGTTATTCGCTGGAGGGGAAACGAATGCACAGGATTATTCTCGATAAAATCATCAAAGTATATCGATTCGGTGTTCACGCCAGAAGTTGGGAACGCGATATGAATGACACCTCCCATTTTCTGGCCTATAAGCTGCATGGCCTTTCCATGCACGAAAGCGGAGGGACTCTTTTGCCATTCGGAAAGGATATGCTCATGGTAGCCAACAGCACGGATCATTATCGCGTACTGCGTCACGAAATGGAAATGGATGGAATAAAAGGCGGCTGTATTGCCGTCCATTTCACAACGATCAAACCTTTCGACCTGCATCTGGCCGTATACAATTGCGGCAATCAGCCGCAAATTAAAAGCGCCTTTTTCAAATTGTTGGATTCCTGGAATCAATACCTGGCATCCGGCCACTCGGCAGATGCTTATGCCTGTTATTCCTGTTTTTACGAGATTTTATCCCATCTGTTTTTATTGGCGGATCCAGCCACGATGCACAGCGACGACAAATTAGCCTCAGCCAGAGATTATCTGATGCGCAACTACGCAGACAACACGCTTTCCATTGCAGATGCGGCGCATTGCGCCGGTCTCAGTCAAAGGCGCTTCGGCGAATTGTTCCAAACACGCTACCACCAAACCCCTGGCCGGTGTTTAACAGAATGTCGCATAACAGCAGCCGCAAAACTGCTGCAGCAAGAAAAAATGAGCATTGCCGCCGTCGCAGATCTGACCGGCTTTACCAGCGCCAGTTACTTTATTCGAGTTTTCAAGCGCGAGATGGGCGTTTCGCCAAAGGCGTACAGCCTTTTGAATGATGACAGGTAATATCAAAACAAAGCAAAGTTGAATCCACCTCAAAGGATAACGAGTCGATTTTTCGTCAAAAGTAGTTTGTTGATCTCACAACATTACTTGCTACGTTTTACCGTGTTGTTTTTTATCACTTTCAAGCAAGCATGAATATGGCTTTCCTTATTTTCGCCAATTATCAGAGCAACAAATTACAAAACGCCATGTCTCTGAAAACATGGCGCTTTGTTTTAGCATCATGAACGCACAACAGGTTTCAATGTTGCAGAACCAAGAATTTCTAACCAATGAGCTACGCTTTCTGCATCCGGAAAACCCTGATCATTCAACACATAAGCTTCTCCCAATTGCCTTGCCTTTGAGCGTCCTAAGGGGTGGTAAGGTTCTATTTCTATTCGTTCTACGCAAGAAAAACGATTAGCAAGCTTGGCAACCTCCAACAAATGTCCTTCCCTGTCATTGTATCCTGGAATAATGGGACAACGGAGCCTAACTTTCGCATTCGACTGGTTCAGATAATCTAAATTTTGAATAATTTGCTCCTTTGCTACACCTGTATACGCCTGATGAAGTTCGCTATTCGTTTCCTTAATATCGAATAGAAACAAGTCAGTCTGCTGAATAAACCGTTGTAATACTTCCCATGGCGCATATCCACTGGTTTCAATTGCACAATGAATCCCTTTTTCATGAAACTGCCGCAGAATTGCCATAGAAAATTCAGGCTGCGCTAATGGCTCTCCGCCTGATAACGTAATACCACCTGATTCTCCCCAAAATCCATAGTCTTGCATTGCCTCCTGGTAGATTTCCTCAACCGTCATGCACTTTCCAACTAGTGTCAGTGCGTTAGTAGGACATATCTGTGCGCAAAGACCGCAATGTTTGCATCTTTCTCTATCGATAAAATGCTGTCCATCGACAAAGTGATGTAAGGTACACGTTTTTGTGCACTGGCCACAGCCAACACATTTTTTCTCGTCAAGCATAATTTCAGGATAGAACCGACGAGATTCAGGGTTATGACACCATGGGCATTTTAGTGGGCATCCTTTCAGAAAAACAACTGTACGAATCCCTGGGCCATCGTTCAGCGAGAATCGTTGGATGTTTGAAACCAACCCCGATACACTTTTTTTATCAGATAACATGTTCATTACGTTCGATAATCTCTTGCTGAAGTTCTGGTTCGCAGGCTACAAAACGAGCATTGAATCCACCAATTCGAACCAATAAGTCGCGATACTTTTCCGGTTCAATCTGTGCTTTCAGAAGCGTTTCTCTATCAGTAATATTAATTTGAAGCTGCATGCCACCTTGTGCGAAAAAGTGTCTAACCAATTCAACCATTTTTTCAAGCGACTCACCACTCATTTGCTTCTTAGAAAACATCAAATTGTTAGCAATGCCACCAAGAAAAGCTTCCTGTTCCCAAGCCAGGTTTGAACATAATGCAGCAGTAGGTCCAGCGGTTTCCATTCCCTGAACGGCACTCGAACCTGCTGCCAAAGCCATTCCTGCAAGTCGCCCATCCGGTGATGCGCCTGTCCGACTTCCATGACGGCTATGCTCCTTGTAGGAAAAAGCACCCGGTACGCAAGGATCTTCATTCCGATAGGATGTCAACCCCTTACAACTGGCTAGAAGTATTTCGCCAAGCCAATGCATTAATGCATCCGTTTCCGGTTCATTGGTGCCAAAGTGTGGAAGTTTATGTATAATACGCATGCGTAACAAAGGATCTTTTTCAAAGTTGCTATCCAGAATGTCCAGTAGTTGTGAAAGCGTATACTCTTTGCTTTCATACACCAACCGGTTAACTGCTACCAGTCCATCCACCACATTTGCCATACCCAAAAAGTTAGGCTGTATATGATTATAACGTGCACCGCCTTCATCAATGGACATTCCACGCGCAATGCAGTCATTTACCAGGCAGGATACGCGCAGGCATTCATTTCCGTTTCGGGTTCGCTCCATTTGGTCACGGCGTTCGCGAATGTTCTCCTTTCGCACTTCGCGGTTAACAATTTCTGCAAAACGCTTTTTTAGTGTCTCATAATCCTCAGGTTCTGTATGAAGCGCTTCCAACAGCATGGCAACAAGATTATGATAGGGGCTTACAGTAAAAATGCCCGAACAGTTGCAGGGAACAATTTCCACACACCCACAATTCCCATAATCATGACACTGCTCTTCTGGGAATCCCCACCTTCGCATAGAACGAGTAATGACATCATCATTATACAACTGCGGTTGAGAACACCCTTGTGCCAGTTGCTCAACTGCAAAACGCAGTGTTTCCTGTGGCGTGTCATTTCGTACCAAAAGGGCTATCTGCGCAGTCTGAACGGGTGCATGGGTACAGGCCTGCAAAAACAGATGCGTTACTTCATTATCTACAGGATTTCCTTTAGGATCGCGCCCACCAATGGTACATACCTGCACAGAATCTGCTGAGATGTATTCCGCGGTTAGAAGCATCAGACAATCCACAAGTTCCTGCGCTTCCTCGTGTGTTAAAATTCCATCTGCAATATCTTTACGATAATAGTCAATCAGGAACTGATCTATTCTTCCAAAGAAGTATAGGTCCCAGAGCGTGAATACATAAAAATGAATTGATTGAAGTGCTTCGCGAAATGTTTTAGCAGGCTGAGCCGGGACACGTTCAAGAATATCCGCAACATCATCTTTTCCCATTTCTCGCGCTGCCTGTGCATAGCGTCTTGCGAGTCCCAGTAAGGCAGTAAGTTCCACAATGCATCCCTCATAGAATTCATCCTTGGAGAGATCTTCGTTTTTCTCGATATCTAACGCTGCGCGTTTAGTCTGCAACTCTTCCAGCATTCCATTTACACCCAATCTGAGCAGTTTAGCCCAGTCCAGCGTCATGTGTCCCCGGCGGCCATTATAACGCTGCATGCTTTTTTCAACCCATTGCAGATTTTCCATTTCTTTCTGTTCAGCCGACGTCAGGCTCTGCAGTTCAGGCGTTCCAACAATCAATTCGTCGTGGGCTATCACAGGTCGCATATGTTCCAACACATATGCTTCTGCATAGGCCCGATGCAGGCGAACTGAAAAAACTTGATTGTTCACAATCCAGCCTTTCAGAAACAAATATTTTTGCCGTCCAGGATGATAGTAATCCAGTTCACCACGCACCATTGGATTTTCCTGAACCATCTCAAACAGACGTTTTACTCGTGGACTTGCTTCGGATCTAATCATCATATAACCTCCGCTTTAAAATGTACTTCCGCCACAGGATAGAATCGTTTGACCAATAATGTTTTCACCCTCACGGCTCATAAGAAATGCAGCAAGTTCTGCCATCTCTTCTACTGTTCCCAAACGACCATTCGCCTGGCGATGCATGGCAAGCTCTGTGGAAACATCAACAAAATCCGTTGCAGTTGTACCGGGCGCAATGCCGTTGACCACAACACCATAACATATAGCGGCTTGTGAAAGTCCCGCGGTCAGCGCGCGGAGCGCGTGCTTGCTGGCGCCATAGCTGGCAGATGCTGGAACAAAGGCTGCTTCTGAAACAACATTGAGAATGTTTCCCGCTACCTTATGGGTCATCATATAGCTTAGTACTGCACGCGAAAGGAAAAAAGGGGCCTTTACATTGGTATCCATCACTTTATCCCATTCATCCTCTGTTTGCTCGAACATTCCTGCTCCCCATTCATGGGTATAGGCGCATGCGCCAGCACTGTTTACCAAACCGTCCACCCCTCCCATAATTGTACACGCCGCATCGATTGCCGCCGAAAAGGCAGAAATATCACTTACATCCAGCACATGATAATGGGCTCGTTCGCCCAGTTCATCTGTGGCACAGCGTAATTTAGACTCAGTTCGTCCCATAAGCACCACTTGCGCCCCAAGCGATACGCATTTGCGAGCAATACCAAGACCGATACCACTTCCGCCGCCTGAAATAATAATTTTTTTGCAACGCAGTTCCATAATCATTTCTCCTTTTTACTCTTTTACGCTTCCTGCGACCAACCCGTTCACAAAATACTTTTGCAAAAACGGATATACGCACAGAATCGGAATCATTGCAAGGAAAATTTTAGCGGTGTCTGCGCCAACACTTGCAACAAGATTTGCCATAGAATTCAGATCACTCATTTGATTTATATCAACTTCCACAATCAAAGCACGCAAATAAGTTTGCAACGGGAAAAGATTGGGATTGTTGATATATAACATACCGGCAAACCATTCATTCCATGCGCCTACCATCACAAACAAGGTAAGAGTAGCCAGGGAAGGAATGCAGAGAGGCAAAATGATTTGCAGCATGATACGAATATGTCCTGCACCATCCAGTGACGCGGATTCGCTTAGCGCATCGGGCAAAGTCTTCATATAGTTCGACAATAGAATGATGTTGAATACAGGGACTGCCTCGGGGATGATCAAAGCCCAAATTGTATTAAGCAATCCTGTATTACTCACAGCCAGATAGGTGGGAATCATGCCACCATTGAAAATGATAGTAATAATGAAATACCACGCATAAAGAGGGCGCTGTCTGAACTTGTACTTGCTGATAGATAGTGGATAGGCTGCGCAAATAGTCATTACCATCTGCACAACAACCGCAAGCAACGTTCGATATACAGAAACACCAAATGACGTATAAAACTGCGCATCCTTCATCACATATTGATAATTAGACAAAGTAAATCCTTTAGGAAACAGGGTTACTTTGCCTGCTATAATATATTCTTTGCTGCTTAACGAGATAGCCAGCACATAGATAAGTGGCAAGAGGCAGATGAGGCAGATGAGGATCGTCATAAAATGATTTAGAATTACAAAAGATTTTCTGGAGAGACTATTTTGATAGCGTATCATCATGCATTCTCCTTAAAACACGCGATATCCGCTGACACGGTAAGAAATAATATAAGACACTACGATCATTACGCACGAAATGCAGGACTTAAACAAACCTGCCGCTGTAGATATACTGAACTGTGCATTATTAAAAGCAAGACGATAAACAAAAGTATCAATAATATCGCCTGTCTTGTATACGATTTCAGAATACAAGTTAAAAACTTGATCAAAGCCTGCATTCAGAATATTACCCAACGACAAAACCGTCATCAGGATGATTGTAGGAATCAGACCTGGCAGTGTAACATGAATCATTTGCTGCCATGCGCCGGCACCATCCACAACAGCAGCTTCATACAAGGTTGTATCAATTGCGCAGATTGCTGCCAAATAGACAATTGTACCATAACCGAATTCTTTCCAGATTTCAGTAATCCACAGAAGAGGACGAAAAATTGATTTATCCGCCAAAAAAACTTTAGATTTTCCACCCAATGCAACTATGAACTGATTCACCAGCCCGTTGGGAGCCAGTAACCGGTTAACGATGCCTGCCATCAAAACCCATGAAATGAAATGTGGCATATAGATCACAGTCTGAATGCTCCGCTTGAGAAGAGGACTTTTAAGGTCGTTGAGCATCAGTGAAAAGGTAACAGGCACCACAATACCCAAGATAATTTTTCCAAGAGCAATAATAAACGTATTCCAAACGGCCGTTGTAAAACCAGGCATCATAAATAGAAACTGGAAATTGCGCAAACCGACCCACTTAGATTTGAGCAAACCCTGTGCAGGCTTATAGTTCTCAAATGCCATGATAACGCCTACCATAGGGATGTATTTATAAATAAAGGTTAATATAACCGGCATCAGCAAAAGCAAATGTAGGGGTAAATTTCGTTTCCATTGTCCCCTTGTAGTGGATCGTGCTTTCATGGTCGCCATCCTTTCTTCAAAAAAACAAAGTGGCAGGCAGTATTCGTGCCTGCCACTTTAAACCAATACTTACTTTCCCAACGCTTCGTTGATCTCATCCAGAATCATCTGGCCACCACTGGAAAGCCAAACTTTTACGGCATCGTCATAGGCAGAGATATCCGCACCCATGATCACTTCAAACATAGCCGTCTTCAGCTGGCTGTCAAGCACATCTCCCATCATCTGCTGAGTAGCAGTTGGCAGGCCAACATAGGCATTTGCAAGATGCAGTCCACGCAAGAATGCATCATATAGCTGGGTGTAAACGCCGCCCTTGCCAAAGGTCAAATAGTACCAGTCAGGGGTACTTCCGCCATTGAGCGCGTCCAGATAGGAATCATACCAGCCCTTTGCATCGGTGTATTCCCATTCATAGTCATCCGAAGTCTTAGCACCTGCTTCATAAGCCAGCTGTATCTCATAAGCAGCGGCCATATCGTTGATGGTGCTAACAGGTTTGTCACCAAAGGGGACATACTTAAACCACATATGACCATCCGAGTCGATAGAATAATTCTGATAAGTTTCCAAATCAGAAGAGTTCGTCAGATCAAAAGTGAGGTTGATCATCTGAGCGATCATCTTGATCTGTTCATCGCTGCACTTGGCGTTCACGAAAACTTTGCTAACAATCGGGGTATTGGTCTGGAATTTCACATCCTCGCCGTTTATGCCATGAATATAGTCGCTTACAATATGAGCATTTTCATCATTATCGTACAGTGCCTGAATAGACATAGTAGTATCCCAACTTGTGGCATAGAAAATACCGGCTTTGCCGCCTGCAATATATTCCTTAGCCAAATCAGTGGTAACAACGGCAAAGTCTTCATTGATTAGGCCTTCAGAATACATGTTCTGCAATTTCAGCAGCGCTTCGCGCATGGCAGGCTGAGTATTGCTCCAGACAACTTTTCCGTTTTCATCCTCAACCCAATAATCGTAATATGCCCCCATCACGTTCATCAGGCCTGAAATATGCCCATCGTCCTCATTCGACACCATAAGCGCCATGGTATCGTCACCGCCAAGCTTTGCTTCCTTAAAAGCTTTGGCTACGGCAATAACCTCCTCCAGCGTATGTGGATATTCGAGGCCGAGCTGATCCAGCCAGTCCTGACGGACGAAGAGCATTTTTGCACCCATGTATCCTTTCGTCGGATAAGGGAAGCCCATCATTTTGCCATTAAAGGTTACCTGTGCAATAGATGAATCGTCCAGCAACGCTTTATATTCGGGACAAATGTACTTATCCCATGCTTCTGAGCAGTCCGCAATCAGCCCAGATTCCAGCAAAAGTTGATATTCATTATTCCCAACCATAGCGAAATCAGGAAGATCATTGCTGGCAATGGCCGTGCTCCACTTGGCAGCCGAGGTCTCACTGTCAGTCGCTACCCACTTGTACTGCAGCTCAACATTCAGATAGTCTTTATAGGCCGTAACCCAACGGTTTTCGCTAATGTTACGTTTGTCAGGGTTGTTCTCGTCAAACTGACGAGTTACATCCAGCATATTGGCACTGGTGATGGTAACTGGCACGGGTGTTGCTTCGTATTCGCCGCGTTCATACGCAAAAGCAGAGGAAACAGAGAAAACCATGACCACAGTTAGAAGAATTGAGAGTAGTTTCTTCATAAGACAGACCTCCTTTATTTGGTTACCTTGTACTATGTATTATAATAACTTATCGTCACTATTCAATGATGCAAAATCAAGAATTTTTTTCGTTTTTTGATATACTCGGCACCTTCCGCCATGTTTTTTGCAGATTTTTACATTTTTAATGCAAAAGTTTACCATGCCCTGGAAAACCCTTTGCCCATATACATTTATTGCTTTATTCTTCTTTTAGGATTGGGTTTGCGTTCTCAAAATGCTTATGATACACTGTAGAAAATGAAAAAATGTGTGGTGTTTGCAGTGACCCAAACGCGTCCCAGCGTATCGTCCAGGATTATCGCTTTATTTTTTGCTGTGGTTCTTCCAATCCTTTTTTTCGGAGGAATGACGATTCACACTTCTATCAATAAGCTGCACAGTAATACTGTCGCACTTGTGGAACAAGGAATGCAATTTACAAAAAAAATGCTAGAAAAGGAAATCGCATCCATTCAATTCAACCTGCGCCAGTTATTGAGCAACGCCAACATTAATGCGGATTTAATCAGCTTTTATGGCTATTACGACCATTACAGCCGTCGTGAATACTATTTGACAGTACGACGCATCAGTACGACTTTACAGAATTTTTGTATTCAAAACTCCATGGTAAAAAGCCTGGAGGTCTATTATGTTACGCACGAAAAAAGCATTTCCTCCAAGGCAGGTTTACGCAGCGTATCGGCAAGCGACTACGACATCATTTTGAATCAGGCCATTCCCGAAGTCTTGAATTATGATCAGGAAAAAAATGATTTTTTTCTAATACTGCTTTTTCCCGGGCATGCCCCGCAAATTATGATGATTGCGCACCTGGATATCGCGGAATTGACAGCTATGTTATCCGTGGAACCGTGTTCAGATCAACCTACTATGATGGATTATGGTAACGGAATGGTTTTGCTATCCAATCAGCGCCAATGCAATTTGGCAAATGTCCAACGTAAGGCCTACGAAGTAGTCTCCGTTCATTCGGATATTCTGAACAGCGATTTAAATAAATACCTAATCGCCAATGAAGTGTTCACAGAAGAGCGAAAGCAGCTACTAACGCTTATGCTTTTTCTAGTGTTATGCGTTCCGCTTATTATTTTATGTTTTAGAAGCCTTCGGAAAACCATCGTTTTCCCTGTTAAAAAGCTGGTGAAGGCCATGGAAGCAATGCAAAAAGGCGATATGACTCAGCGAATCACCTCTAAACCCGTTGCTAGGGAATTTAACCAGCTGTTTGACGGTTTGAATTTTACAATGCAACAAATCGAAAGGCTCATCAACAGTAATTATAAGTATGAAATATATACCAGCAAACTGGAATTGAAGCATCTACAAGCACAAATTCATCCGCATTTTCTCTTTAATACTTTATATCTGCTGCGGCACATGATCGCCTACGAGGACACAGAGCATGCCATGATTCTTAGTCAGCATCTAGGAGATTATTTTAAATACCTGTCCTCCACCGGAGAAATGGAGGTTCCACTGAACGATGAATACGAGCATGCAAAAAACTATCTGGCCATTCAGGCCATGCGCTTTGGCGCAAAGCTGGTTCAAGAGCAAGCACCTATTCCCGAAAAGTGGAGTCGGATTATTGTACCACGTTTGATCATACAGCCCATCTATGAAAACGCCATTTCTTATGCAATGCACGATCAGGAGAGGTTATTGATCAGAACCACTTTCGAAACGGAAGGTGAACAGCTTGTTATTCGCATTGAAGATAACGGAACTTCGTTGGATGATGAAAAACTCTGGGAAATGCAGAAATCAACAACTGAACGTACAACCGACAACATAACGGCCTTATATAACATCCGACGCAGATTGGTGCTGTTTTATGATCAATCAGCCGGCATGACACTTTCCAGAAGCGTTCTTGGCGGACTTTGCGTAGAACTTAGACTATCTAATCGAGGAGAAATAACTAATGAGTGAAAAACAGATATATCAGGTTCTGATTGTCGATGACGAGCCCCATGTTCTTCAAACCATTCCACTACTTCTGGAGGAACACATTCCCTATGAACTGGAAATTTTTCAAGCAAATTCTGTTATTGCCGCGTTGGCTGTAATGCGCAGAAGGCGAATTGATATTTTAATTACTGACATTCAAATGCCAAAATTGGATGGTCTGCAGCTCACCCACATCGTCCGTCAGCGTTGGCAAGAGTGCAAAACAATCATTTTAACAGCTCACGCCGATTTTAGCTATGCCCGTTCTGCGATTCAGGAAGACGTATTCGCCTACGTGCTAAAATCAGAAAGTGATGAAATGCTCATAAGTGAGATTTTACGCGCATTGCACATGCTGGATTCTCAAATGCAGGATATTGAACACTTACTGACTGCGCAGAATTCAGCAGACGAGCAGGTTGAATGTCTGCTACAAGAAACCATGAGAAATCTGATTCGTGGCAGCTATGCCAGAGATCCACGCAGCTATCGAGATGCCTTGAGAGCCCTGCAGTGTGCCGAAGTTGATGATCCGGTTTGTCTGTTTTATCTTCAGTCGCCTCAATATACTTATAGTGAGCAAACATCAAAGCAATTAAAGAAACTGTGTGATAGGCATATGAAAAGCGTTTCAGCTTTTCGATGCTTTACAATGGCAGAGGAACGTTTCTGGGGGATTTTACAGTTGAAAAAGGAATTTGAAATACATTCCATCCAGGATGTGTTGAGCAGCGTTGTGGAGCAATTCTCTGAAATGTCTGGCTATACGACAGTTTGTCTGTTTTCACCATCCATTCGCGAAGATGGAGGCTTTTATGCACAGCTTGAACGAATGAAGCACTACAATGTCTCAGATGTAGAATCTTCCTATGTTCATGAACTGCAATCTGATTCACCGCCTTCATACTCGAAATATATTCTAAAGCCTGTAACTGAATACATTCAGAAAAACCTCTTTGGCGATGTGCGGTTAGAAACCTTAGCCAAAGTGGCTGGCTACAACGCTTCATACCTGTCGCGTCTTTTTCTCAAGCATATGGGGATGAACTTGTCCAACTATATTGCCGATTGCAAAATTAAGTCGCTGATAGAGCTAATGAAAAATCCACAGTTAACCTTAGATGAGATCAGCGAAATTGGAGGCTTTGAATGCCGATCAACTTTCAATCGTTTCGTAAAAAGGATGACCGGGTTTTCCCCTAAACATTTTCGAGAAAAATAAAAGATCGCACCATGAACAGCAACAGTAAGCTGCTTCATTTGAACGAAAAAATCAATGCGCTTATTGTTTGAACTACGCGTCCGTCTCACTTCACGAACATGATCTCTGCCCTGAATGAGGTTGGAAAACAGCGAATATTTCATACGATAATCTTTCATTCTATGCATTGGAAGTTTTAACAGTTCGTTCTCAATATGCGCGCCCTTTGGCGCAATGTCCGAATGCAGAACGTACATCACTTCAGCTATCGACGACGCAGTTGCAACCGCCATAGGCGGCGTTGCCGTCAAGGTTTATGCGCAAAAATGTTTGCAGACTTGGCAGAATGAAGTCAGCCGGCAATGAAGGCGTCGTCCAGAGCTGCCTCCAAATGCTTCATGTTCATGTACTTTTTGTTGCCCCACTGGGTGCCTGCCACGTGGCGAAACCTGGCACAGACCAGCATCAGGGCGGAGTTTCCATCCGGGAACGTCCCCACCACGCGGGTCCTGCGGCGAACCTCGCGGTTCAGCCGCTCAATTACATTGTTGGTGCGAATGCGCGTCCAGTGCTCGCTCGGAAAATCACAATAGGTCAGCGTTTCTTCAATGCCGTCCTCGACTTTCTTGGCGGCCTCCTTCAGCTTCATTGTTTTTAACTCGGCAACAACAGCCTTTGCCTTCTCGCGGGAGGCTTTCTTGCTCTCCTGTGCATGGATTGCCTTGAGCATCTTCGCCACGATCTTGACCTTTGATTTGGGTACAACGGAGAAAACATTGCGGTAGAAATGCACGATGCAGCGCTGATATTTGGCATCCGGGAATACTTCGCCCACAGCCTCCAGCATCCCCATGCACTTGTCGCCGACGATGAGCTTCACGCCGTTCAGGCCGCGCCCGCGAAGCCACTGAAAGAAGCTGACCCAACTTGCCTTGTCCTCTTTCATCCCCTCGGCAGCACCCAAGACCTCACAGAAACCGTCCTCATTCACGGCGATTGCCACCAAAATGGCGACATTTTCGTATTCTCCGCCCCAGTTGCGGCGCAGATAAATGCCATCCACATAGACATACGGATACCGACCACCCTGCAAAGGGCGGTTCCGCCAGTCCTCGATGTGGACGTAGGCTTTCTTGTTCAGCTCACTGATGGTGGCAGGCGAGACTTTGCTGCCCCACAGAGCCTCGGTGATGTCCTCCACACGGCGCACGGAAACACCTGCCAGGTACATCTCAATGAGTGCTTCTTCCACGCTGCTCTCCCGGCGGCGATACCGCTCGATGATAGCCGTCTCGAAGGAAACGCCCTTGAGCCGCGGCATATGGAGCGTAACGTCACCGGAGGTCGTGGTAAGGTTCCTGTCATAGTGGCCGCTGCGATAGCCCTAACGGGCCTCGCTGCGCTCGTAGCGGGCCGCCTGCGTCAGCGATTCCGCCTCTTTCTCCAGCAGCTCATTCAGCGTTTCTTCCACGCTGTCACGGACCAATTCCTTGATCTGTCCCTTGATTACTTCCTCGTTTAGCTGTACAATTTTCTCGGACATAGTTTGCTGTCTCCTTTCAGAATGCTGTCTCGCAACTTCATTCTACCAGAGTCTGCAAACTATGTCTTCTTTTATCCCTTCTCCTTTTTGCGCAATTTATTGTACCTTATCTAGGCGGCAGTCTGTCCTCGTTGCGTTTACGCACATAGCATCCGTCAGCATCTCGCCACCACGATTGATAACGTCGAAGTCAGCCTAAATTGACATGAAGACCCCTTTCCCCATTGTTTCCATTCCGTCAGATATACCACATGGGAATCTGCAGCACGTTTTCGCGCAGCTGACCGGGCTGCGGGCAGGTGCAGATCACCGCGCCCATGCCGCGCTTCTTTTCGGAAATTCTGTCCAGCACCTGAAACGCACTGGTCATATCGGCGTGCACGCTGGACGCCTTCTTGATCTCTACGGGATATAACACGCCGTTTTGCTCGATGATGAAGTCGATTTCATTTTCCGTCTCAACGGTTTCGCCATTTTTCTGCGTTCGGGCCTTGTCCTTGCCACGATAATATGAAACGAAATAACGGTAATCCAGCCCGGCATTGGAGAAGGACTTCAGGATCTCTGAAATGACGAATGTCTCGAACATGGGGCCATTCATCGCGCCGTAGGCCAGCGCGTCGGCGGTCAGCCAGCGGGTCAGATAGCAGGCCAGACCGGTATCTCGGAAGTAGAGCTTGGGCGTTTTGATGGCACGCTTCAGCACCGCGGACGTGTAGGGCTCCAGCAGGTAAATGATGCCCGATGCCTCGAGAATGGATATCCAGTTCCTGATGGTCGCAACATCCTTCCCCACCTCGTCGGCGATGTTGGAATAGTTGAGCATTTCGCCGGTGCGCGCGGCCGTGGCGATCATGAAGCGGCGAAACGCGTCCAAATCCCGCACTGCGGAGAGCTCGCGCACGTCGCGCTCGATGTAGGTGCGGACGTAATCAGCGTAGAATGTCGTCCATTCCAGATTTTCGTCCTGAAGCGCAGGATAGGAGCCTCGATGGATGATCGCCCAGATGTTCTCGGGCGCTTTGGCCGTCTTTTGACGCTCCAGAATGTACTCCATTGTGGGCAGGAAGGGCTTGCTGAAGGGATCGTCCTGAATCTCGCGCAGCGACAGGCCCGCCAACTCGAGAATGCTGATCCGCCCGGACAGCGTTTCGGACACATTCTGCATCAGCCTGAACTGCTGCGATCCGGACAGACAAAACAGCCCCTTCTCCTCCGTCTCATCACACTTCATCTTGATATAGCGAAACAGCACGAGCGCTCGCTGCACCTCGTCGAAGGTGATGGGCGGCGGATTGAGCATCATGAACATGAATCCATTCTGATTCGCCTGTTCCTCAAGGAATGGATCGTCCAGCGAGACGTACTTCCGCCCCGGAAAGACCTTTTTGAGCATGGTTGACTTTCCCACCTGACGTGGCCCCGTGACCAGCACCGCTTTGTAGGTTTCCGCCGCCTTGGTCAGGCGCTCTTCGATGCTTCTATGGATGTATGCCATCGTCTCATCTCCGACCAATTTAGAATTCGATTCAATATTCGTCGTTATTATAGCACGTTTCCAAGCGGATATACACGCCCAGACAACGAAAAAAGCCGGCATTTCTGCCGGCACGACACAGCTTTTCCCGCCTATCTTTTCGAATGAATCCCATGGCTTTCCATTACACTTGCAATCAAGCCGAAAATCGCAGAAACGTCCATTTCGTTCCCGGTTGTCAGTAGCATGCGCCATTGCTAGGGTGTATCTGAAAAAGGAAGAGGCGACAGCTCGAGCGGATTTTTCGTCAGTTCAAGGAGGGAAACCGAAGGTTTAGCGGCGCTAAATCGAGGTTTTCCGACACAGAAATGGCGGAAAAGACGCCGTGATGGAGTCTCAGGGAATTTTTCAGATACACCCTAAGAACATTGACGCAAAAAATCTCGTCCCCGTGGTTTTGGGGAGTATTAGATCAGTGTAGTTTCAATATTCCTTATCACCTGAATATACGGAGAAATTGGCTTAAACCAGTGGAATCCGGCTCGTGTTCAAGAAAACAGAAAAGCCTCTTGAAATCTTGCAGAAAAGCAAGCAGGAAAGCGAATGATCTGGAAATGAGGAGGCGCGTTAGAGAACATACCGTTTCATCATCAAGCTCTTTAATTTTATCATTTTAAGCAAAAAGATAAAATTTCGATTGACGTGATGTCACGATCCGGGTATACTATAATTAAATCTTTGAGACAATAATGATTAAATTAAAACGTAAATGAGGGACTTATATGAGAGTCTTTTCCTTCAAAGCAGAATACAATCAGCTCCTGACACCTGAGGTCGTGGCATATCTTACACAGATTCACGAATATAAAGGGCGGCAAAACCTTTTTATCGAAGCCAAAGCGGACGCGCTATCCAACCTCTTGGAGGTTGCAAAGATACAGAGTACCGAAGCCTCTAACCGGATTGAAGGCATTATTACGACGGACGACCGCCTGAAAAAGATTGTCCGCGAGAAGACCATGCCCCAAAACCGCAATGAAAAAGAGATTGCCGGATACCGTGATGTTCTTACGACGATTCACGAAAGCCATGACTATATCCCGCCAAAGCCGTCCGTCATCTTGCAGCTTCATCGGGATCTGTACAAGTTCAGCGATAAGTCCATCGGAGGCAGCTTCAAAAATTCAGACAATGTGATTGCCGAAGAATTACCGGATGGTCAACGAATCGTCCGGTTTGAGCCTGTCCCAGCATGGGAAACGCCGGAGGCCATCACGGCATTGTGCAATGCTTTTGAAGAGGCAATGCGGGATACAGAACTTGACCCGCTGCTGCTGATTCCCATTTTTATACTGGACTTTCTATGCATTCACCCCTTCAATGATGGCAACGGCCGCATAAGCAGACTTCTTACATTGTTGCTTTTATACCGTTCCGGCTATATCGTGGGCAAATACATCAGTATCGAGAAGCTGATCTCCGATACCAAGGAGACCTATTATGAGGCGTTGCAGGCCAGCTCTTGCAACTGGCACGAGGGAACGAATGATTATGCGCCCTTTGTCACCTATATGCTGGGGATTCTGCTAGCTGCGTACCGTGATTTTGAAAGTCGAATCGAGCTGCTGACCACCAAGGGGCTTTCCAAGCCAGACCGGGTGCGAGCGGTCATCAAAAATCATCTCGGCAAGATCACCAAAAGTGAAATCATGGCCAAATGCCCGGATATCAGTCAGATCACCGTCCAGCGAGCGCTGGCAGACCTGCTGAAATCCGGTGAGATCACAAAGCTCAGCGGCGGACGATATACGGCGTATGTCTGGAATGGGGATGAATAGTGCTCGATCAGCTGGTCCTCACAGAATGTTTCATGACCACATCCGAAACTTGACAAGGGGTCAGAAGGCTACAGGGGATAAACAATTGAAATTTTCCATTATCCGCAACTTGTGCAAAATTTGCACAGGTTGCGGACAATTCGCCGCTCTCTCATTTTCCAGATGCTTCGTCACCACGCAGGTTTTCCCGCCTATTTTCTCGAATGAATCCCGCGGCTTTCAATCACACTGGCAAGCAAACCCAAAATCGCAGGAACGTCCACTCCGTTCCCGGTTGTCAGCAGCGGGTCGCCCTCCCGAATTCGCAGAGTTCTGCGAATTTCCTTCGGGATCACCACGCGGCCCAGTTCATCGATGCGGCGGACAATGCCCGTTGCTCTCATTTTTCAAAACGCCTCCTCTTGTTTGGATCGACCTGTGCGGTTCTGCGAGGCTAGTATGACGAGGCGCGCACCATTTTATGCCGCAAGGGATTCTGGCGTTTTTTTCCTTTTCCCAAAATGCTTGACAAATACCCCCGCCGGGTATATACTTCATATACCCCATGAGGGTATATGAAAACGAGGTGCGCTATGGATAAGGAAAAGTGTTGCCACTGTTCGCAGCGAAAAAAAGAGCGTTCTCCGGAAGAATACAAAAAGCTCATCCATCGTCTGAATCGCATCGAGGGACAGATTCGCGGCATTCGCGGCATGGTGGAAAACGATGCGTACTGCCCCGATATTCTGGTTCAGTCGGCGGCGGTCAACGCGGCAATCAATGCCTTCAATAAGGAGCTGCTTGCCAGCCATATTCGTTCGTGCGTGGCTCAGGATATTCGGGAAGGCAAGGACGAAGTGATCGACGAACTCGTCGTCACGCTGCAAAAGCTAATGAAATAACGCAGAGGAACTCATACTACCGATATTGCGCAACAGGGAGCGTGAAAAAAATGAAGCAATTCAACGTAACCGGCATGAGCTGCGCAGCGTGCAGCGCGCGCGTAGAGAAGGCCGTTTCCAAGGTGCCCGGCGTGACGGCGTGCTCCGTCAGCCTGTTGACCAACTCGATGGGCGTCGAAGGCACGGCAGCCGACGACGCGGTCATCGCCGCGGTGCAGGAAGCGGGATACGGCGCCTCCATCAAGGGCGGCAAAGCCGCCATGAATCCATCCGACGCGGAGGCGCAGCTGGAAGACCATGAAACGCCAAAGCTGAAGCGCCGGCTCTTCTGGTCGCTCGGTTTTCTGGTAGTGCTGATGTATTTCTCGATGGGCCACATGATGTGGGGCTGGCCGCTGCCCGCGTTTTACACGGACAATCACGTCGCCATGGGGCTGACGCAGCTGCTGCTCACGGCCGTCGTGATGGTAATCAATCAGAAATTTTTCATCAGCGGTTTCAAGAGCCTGTGGCATCGCGCGCCGAACATGGATACCCTCGTCGCGCTCGGCGCAACGGCGGCGTTCGTTTACAGCACGTACGCGCTTTTCGCCATGACGGGCGCGCAGGTACGCGGCGACACGGAGGCCGTCATGGGCTATATGATGGACTTTTACTTCGAATCCGCCGCAATGATTTTGACGCTGATCACCGTCGGCAAAACGCTTGAGGCGCGTTCGAAAGGGCGCACGACCGACGCGCTCAAGGGGCTGATGAAGCTCGCGCCGAAAACGGCGACGCTCCTGCGCGACGGCAAAGAAACGCTCGTCCCCATCGAGCAGGTGCAGAAGGACGACGTGTTCGTCGTCCGCCCGGGTGAAAGCATTCCGGTGGACGGCGTGGTGCTCGAAGGCGCAAGCGCCGTCAACGAGGCCGCTCTGACGGGCGAAAGCATTCCGGTAGACAAGGCGGCGGGCGATTCCGTTTCCGCGGCAACGGTGAATCAGTCGGGCTTTTTGAAATGCCGCGCGACGCGCGTCGGCGAGGACACGACGCTCTCGCAGATCATCCAGATGGTCAGCGACGCGGCGGCGACAAAAGCGCCCATCGCAAAAATCGCCGACAGGGTTTCGGGCGTGTTTGTTCCTGCGGTTATCGCTATCGCGACGGTAACAACTCTCGTCTGGCTGCTGCTCGGCCACCCCATCGGATACGCGCTCGCGCGCGGAATCTCCGTGCTCGTCATCAGCTGCCCCTGCGCGCTGGGGCTTGCCACGCCGGTAGCAATTATGGTCGGCAGCGGGCTGGGCGCGAAAAACGGCATCCTTTTCAAGACCGCCGCGTCTCTCGAGGAAACCGGCCGCATCCAGATCGTCGCGCTCGACAAGACCGGCACGATCACCTCGGGCGAACCGAAGGTGACGGATATTCTCCCCTGCGAGGGCACGAGCGGAACCGAACTGCTGCGACGCGCCTTCGCGCTGGAAAAAAAGAGCGAGCACCCGCTCGCCAAAGCCATCCTGCAGCGCGCGCAGGAAGAGAACCTGCAGGCCGATGAAGTCGCCGATTTTCAGGCGCTGCCGGGCAACGGACTTTCCGCGACGCTCGACGGTCGGCCGCTTTGCGGCGGCAATTACGCTTTCATCAGCGGCCATGCATCCGTACCGGACGCGCTCAAAGCGCAGGCCGGCGCGCTCGCCGCGCAGGGCAAAACGCCGCTCTTCTTCGCCGAAGGCGGCAAGCTGCTGGGCGTAATCGCCGTGGCCGACGTGATCAAGGAGGACAGCCCGCAGGCTGTGCGCGAGCTGCGGAACATGGGGCTGCGCGTGGTCATGCTCACCGGCGACAACGAGCGCACGGCGAAAGCCATCGGAGCGCAGGCGGGCGTGGATCAGGTAATCGCCGGCGTGCTGCCGGAAGGCAAGGAAATCGTCATCCGCAAGCTCAAAGAGCAGGGCAAGGTCGCCATGGTAGGCGACGGCATCAACGACGCACCCGCGCTGACGCGCGCGGACATCGGCATCGCCATCGGCGCAGGGACGGACGTGGCCATCGACGCGGCGGACGTGGTACTGATGAAGAGCCGCCTCACCGACGTGCCCGCCGCCATCCGTCTCAGCCGCGCCACGCTGCGCAACATCCACGAAAACCTCTTCTGGGCGTTCTTCTACAACACCATCGGCATCCCGCTCGCCGCAGGCGTATTCATTCCGCTCGGCCTTACGCTGAACCCGATGTTCGGCGCGGCGGCAATGAGCCTGTCGAGCTTCTGCGTGGTATCCAACGCGCTGCGTCTGAACCTTTTCAAGCTTCGCGACGCCAGCCGGGATAAAAAAATAAAACCCATCGAACTCAACACATTCAAGGAGGAAACAACCATGGAAAAGACGATGAAGATCACCGGTATGATGTGCGGCCACTGCGAAGCGACCGTCAAGAAGACGCTCGAGGCGATTGCAGGCGTAAGCGCCGCCGCCGTCAGCCACGAGAACGGCACCGCCGTTGTCACCCTCAGCGCGCCCGTCGAGGATGCAGCGCTCAAAAAAGCCGTCGAAGATAAGGGTTACACGGTAACTGAAATCAAATAAGGCAGACTGCGGTCGAACAGACGCGGCGTGCGGCGCAAAAGTCGAACGCCGCGTTTTTTTCGGCGCAGCATTCCCCCACCTTTTTCAGAGCAAAAAAGAACCCTCCGCACGGCTGCCCGTACGGAGGGTCATATCAAGAGCGGGTGATGGGAATCGAACCCACGTAGCCAGCTTGGAAGGCTGGCACTCTGCCATTGAGCTACACCCGCAAAGGAACCGCTTATCGCGGTGAACCTTGATAGCAAATTGAAGGGGACGACTCCCCTTCAACTCGTATGGAGCGGTAGACGGGATTCGGACCCGCGACATCCACCTTGGCAAGGTGGCACTCTACCACTGAGCTACTACCGCATGCTCCAAAGATTACTCAGTGCGGACGGAGAGACTTGAACTCTCACGCCGTAAGGCACTGGAACCTAAATCCAGCGCGTCTGCCATTCCGCCACGCCCGCGCGCTGTCAACGGTGTATATTATAATCGCAGTCTGCTGATCTGTCAAGAGCTTTTTTACATTTTTTGAAAAATGTCCGTTTGTCCGCATCCGCCCGCAAAAAAGGGGGATCCTCTCTTTCGAAAGGGATCCCCCTGCCAATTCAACAATTCGCTTAAAACTTGCGGCCACCGCCGCCGCCGCGAGTCGAACCGCCGCCGAAGCTGCGGCCGCCGCCACCGCCAAAGTGACCGCCGCCACCGCCGCCGCGGCTGGAACCGCCGCCAAAGCTGCCGAAACCGCCAAAGCCGCCGGAGCTGCGCGGAGGACGCGAAGAACGGGCAGCGCCGCCCATCGGAGGCCGGGGCGCGCGCGGCTGGCGCGGGCCGGGACCGGGGCCGTAAGGATCGCCGCCCATCGGGCCGCGGGGGCCGTGCGGGCGCGGAGGACGGGGCGGACGCGGATGATGCGGCCGCGGGCCGAAGAACCACCACCAGCGCGGACGTGTCGCGCCGCGGAAAATGCCGCGCAGAATGTTAAAGAGAATCACCAATACGATGATCGTTACGATCAGGCCCACAAACCCACCTCCTTTTGCAGGGCTGGCCGCGACAGGCGCCTGCTGCGGTTCGCTCACAAGGGAACCCGTCGCCGGCTGTTCGTTCAGGGCGCTCTGCGCCCCCAATGCGGCCGTATCCAGCGAAACGCTGTAAATCTCGGCTACGCGTTCGCAGAGGCCTTCATACGCCGCGCGCATGCCGCTGGAATAATCGCCCGCGGCAAAAGAGTCCAGCGCGGTGTCGTCCACAATTTCCGTCGCCTTGGAGACGGTCAGCTTTTTCTCGATGCCTTTGCCGAGCGTCACCCAGTATTCGCGCTCTCCAACCGACAGCAGGAGCAGCACGCCGTTTTCTTCCTTTGCGCTGCCGATGCCCCAGCTGTTAAAAAGCTGATAGGCGTATTCTTCGGCGCTCATCCCGTCGAGAAACTCAACCGTTACCGCGACGACCTGCGCCGTAGACGCGTCGTCCAGCGCCGCGCCCAGAGCGAGCATCGCGTTTTCATCCGCGGAATCGATGACGTTCGCAGCGTCGAGCACGTAGAGGCTCTGGCCGTCCGCCGGAGCTTCCGGGATGGCGGCCAGCGACTGCAGCGGCAGCAGCAGGCAGCACAAAACGGCAAGCAGCAGCGATAATTTCTTCATTTTCATTCCTTTCCTTTTCGGTTATTCAAAGCCCTTGGGCTCCTCATGGAGGAACTGCGTGGGCAGCTTGTGATAAACCGAGACGGCTTTGTCAATTTTTTCGTTATAGTTCCTGCTCTCGCGCTCCAGCTGCAGCTGCGAGCTGAGCAGCTCGTCCAGCACGCCGGTGAGAAGCTTTTTGTCCGTGTCGGTCATCTCGGCCTGGTTCAGCGCGATATGCGCCGCCTCGGCCGCGCCGGAGAGGCGCAGGTTCGCGTCGTACATTTCTTCCGCGCTGCGCGCGGCGGAAACGGCGTTGCGCGCGTCTTTCAGCTGGGCGGTCGCGTCGCTCTGCGGGATGTAGCGCTCGCAAAGCGTGACGAGGTTGCTCGCCTTGCCCGTCCGCTCGGAAAGAATCTGTTCGACGGCGGGCAGGCTCTTATTCGCCTCGCGCGTGGCGGAACGCAGCGCGTTGCCGTTGCCCAGCGCCACGCCGCCGAAGATGCAGACCACGAGAATCGCAACGCCCGCGGCCTGCGGCAGCTTGTTCAGCTTTTCTTTCATTCTCTCTCCCCTCGATTTCAGGCTTCAGGCTTGTTGGGAGTATTTTTAATAGCCGTCTGACGCACGGAGAGCAGCTTTTCCTTGAGCTGATCCTCCATTTCCTGCAGCTTGTTCTCAGCCTCGGCGCGCTTGGCGCGGCCCTCGGTCTGGATGTTTTCGACCTCGGTCAGCGTTTCGATCAGGGACTGGTTCGTCGCCACGAGGGTTTCGATATCGACGATGCTGCGCTCGGCCTCGCGCGCAGTGGCGATCGTGCCCTGCTTGAGCTGCTCGGCGTTCTGGCGGAGCATCTGGTTCGTCGCATCGCTGACGGCCTGCGAAGCCTTCAGCGCGCTGCGGCTGTTTTCAAGGCCGAGCGCGAGAACCATCTGGCTCTTCCAGAGCGGCAGCGTATTGACGAGCGCGGAATGAATCTTGTCGGCCAGCAGCGAGTCGTTATTCTGCAGCAGACGAATCTGCGGAGCCATCTGGATGCTGATCTGGCGGGTCAGTTCGAGATCGTAGACCTTCTTTTCGAAGCGGTCGATCGCGGCGGCAAGGTCGTTGGCGGCCTGCGCGTCGGCGGGATCGCCGGTTTCGGCAGCCTTTGCGCGGGCGGCTTCCAGATCGTTGGTGCGCAGAGCTTCAATCTTTTCCTTCCCGGCGATGATATAGAAGCACAGCTGGCGGTAATATTCAGCGTTCTCCTCATAGAGACGGTCGAACATCGCGATATCCTTCAGCAGGCTGATCCGATGATCTTCGAGGTTATTGGCGACCTCGTCCACAGACACGCTGACCTTATCATAGCGCGCTTTCATCGTGGCGAGCTGGTTGCCGGTGCGCTTGAACAGCCCGAGGAACCCCTTCTTTTCCTCTGCGGGAGCGAAGCCCTGCAGCTGCGCGACGAGGCCCGCAAGGGTATCTCCGACGACGCCGGTATCCTTCGTGCGCGCGTTGGCAAGGGCGGTATCGGCGAAGACGGTCAGCTTCTGCTGCGCAGCGGAGCCGTACTGCAGCACCTCGGACGCGTTGGAGACGTCGATCTTTTCAGCGTAATCGCGCACGGCCTGCTGATCCTTTTCAGACAGCTGACCCAGGGTGATATCTTCAGGCATCTTCACGGCAGTGCTCTGCGCGTCCAGGGTTTCAACGGCGTTATTTTCCATGTGAGAGATCCTCCTTCATTATTTTGGGCGGCTGCGCCGCTTTTTGCGGCGGCATTGCGCGCTTATTATGCGCCTGCGGCGCATCGGGACAGGAACGGCGGGGACGCTGTCCCCGCGCCCCTGGCAGGGAACTGAGTTCCCTGCACCTTCCGCTTGGGGCTTCCGTTTGCGTTACTGGCCCTGTGTGGCCGTATAGCCGTCGCCCTTCATCATGCCTTCCAGCACGTCCATTTCCACTTCTACATCCAGGTAGCTATGCTCGTTGAGCGCGTCCAGCTGCTTCTGGAACGCGCGGCGGATTTCCGGCAGCAGCCGGTCCGTGCGTTCGCAGACAGCCTTCGCGTTTTCCTCGTCCATCATCCCGCGCTGCTCAATCAGCGCGCGGTTATCCAGAATCTTTCGCGTCGTCGGCAGATAATACCGCAGGAACGTCCGCAGCTGGCTGTACAGATCCGGCTGCTCCTCCAGCTTCGCCAGAATCTGCAGGCAGATCTGATCGATCTCCCGGATGCACTGCGACACGCCTTCGTCGGCGATACCCTCGTCCGTCTTGCGGATGGCCGCCAGCGTCTCGCGCGCTTCCACAAGCAGCGCGTCGCACTGCGCGTCGCCCGTATCGGGCTTCAGCTCCGTCACCGTCTCCGACCCTTTCCAGATTCCTTTACCAATCTTGAACGCGATCACCGCCGCGACGACGGGCCAGATATAGCTCGACAAGGAACACAGGGAATTTGTTCCCGCAACCAGAAAAAACACGGCGCCCGCCAGCGCATAGGGCATTCCCGAAGCGGTTCGGGTAATCTCCTGCCTGACGCCTTGCTCGTTGACCTCAACTTTTTTCAACGCGCGCCCTCCTCTCATGGCTGCTATTATACAACAGCTGTTCTTTATAGACAAGGCGGGAAACGATGCTTTCAGCGTTTTTTCCGCGGTTTATGAGCGGCAAAACGCGGCGATGAGCGAAGAAAAGAGGGTTTTCCGGCTTTTTTCAGCGCGCCTGCGCGCCAAAGGTTGACAAGCAGCCCCGCTGAACCTATAATCATTTCCGCTTTATTACCGCTTTGGAGGAACTGCATCAATGAACGCTTCTGCGCTGTGGAACGGAACGAAAGAATACTTCAGGCCCGGCGTCAAGCGCTGCCGGCTCGGCATGGCCGCGCTCGGCGTGCTCGTGTGCGCGCTGTGCATTTCGCTTATGCGAATCGCCGATTTCGGCGTAGAACCCTTCCAGTGCCTGTGCAACGGTCTGGAACGTGTGGTTCCCTTTTCCTACGGAACGATGTACCTGCTTTTGTGCATCGTGTTTCTGATTATCACGCTGCTGCTCAACCCGCGCTATGTCGGCGTAACGACGATGCTCAACCTGTTTCTCATCGGTTATCTGGTCGATCTGTTCGACTGGCTGCTGCGTCTCGCGTTTCCCGCGCCGTCCGTCGCGCTGCGCGTCGTGCTGCTCGCCGCGGCGCTCGTGATGATCAGTTTCGCGGCCGCGCTGTACTATACGGCCAGTCTGGGCGTATCGGTTTACGATTCCATCGCGCTGCATCTGGCGGCAAAAAAAGTCGCGCCTTTCCGTTTCTGCCGCATCGGCACCGACCTTGTCTGCGTGCTCATCGGCCTCGCGCTGGGCTATGTGCCGGGCGTCGGGACGCTGATTACGGCTTTCTGCATGGGGCCGCTGATTTCGCTCTTCCGCGATAAAGTAACCGAGCCGATGATGGCGCGCAGGCGCGCCGGGGCGCCGGGATGATTCACCTGGGAGACGGCCGCGCGGCGGACGAGCGCGAAATTGTCATCATGCTGCCGGAGCGAAACGCCGAGGGCAAGGAGGTTGCCGCGGTCGTCTTTGCGGACGGTTCCGTCGCGCATACGAACGTGCTCGCGCGTACCGTCGCCAAACGGCTCGGGCAGGTGCTGCCGCTGCCGGACGAACGCGACATATAAATAAGAAAAAACCGCCGGTTTCGGCGGTTTTTTCTTCCCTTTTGGCGCAAAATATGATATAATTCTTTTTGTATGCCACAAGAACTTTTTTGGCGTTTTTCTGCGAACTTTGTTTCGCTCATCAACTGTTCGTAAGGAGGTTGCTCCATGCCCCAGGAGGGAAATCATTATGACGCTGCTCAAATTCAGGTGCTCGAGGGACTGGAGGCCGTAAGAAAACGGCCGGGCATGTATATCGGCTCCACCGATGTGCGCGGTCTGGATCACCTGGTTTATGAAATTGTAGATAACTCCATCGACGAAGCGCTGGCAGGCTACTGCACCGAAATCACCGTCACCCTGCACGCCGACGGTTCCGCGAGCGTGCTGGATAACGGGCGCGGCTTCCCTGTCGATCTTCACCCGAAGATGCACCGCCCCGCGGTGGAAGTTTGCCTGACGGTGCTGCATGCGGGCGGCAAATTCGGCGGCGGGGGCTACAAGGTTTCCGGCGGCCTGCACGGCGTGGGCGCGTCCGTCGTCAACGCGCTTTCCAGCTGGCTGAAGGTGACCGTTTACCAGAACGGCAACATCTACGAGCAGGAATATCATCGCGGCAAGATTGACTACGATCTTCGCATCGTCGGCCATACCGACAAAACCGGCACCTATATCCGCTTCAAGCCGGATGTAAAGAGCGAAGACAACCCGGACGGCGTGTTTGAAACCGGCGTTTTCGAATACGAGGTGCTCAAGCAGCGTCTGCGCGAGATGGCCTTCCTCAACAAGGGCATCCGCATCCGCTTCATCGACGAGCGCGGATCGGGACACGACCGCACGTTCTACTACGAGGGCGGCATTCGCGAATTCGTCAAGTATCTCAACAAAAACAAGGAGACGCTCTATCCGGAGCCGATCTACATCGAAGGCAAGCGCGGCGACACGAGCATCGAAGTCGCCATGCAGCACAACGACAGCTACTCCGAGAACGTCTTTTCCTTCTGCAACAACATTCACACCGTCGAAGGCGGCACGCATCTCGTCGGCTTCCGCACGGCGCTCACGCGCGTAATCAACGATTACGGCAGGCGTTTCAACATCCTCAAGGGCGACGACAAGCTCGAGGGCGACGATGTACGCGAAGGTCTGGCGGCGATCATCTCCGTCAAGCTGGTCGAGCCGCAGTTCGAAGGCCAGACAAAAATGAAGCTGGGCAACAGCGAAGTGCGCGGCATGGTGGACAGTCTCGTGGCCGAGCAGCTCTCCGCCTATCTTGAGGAGAACCCGCAGGTCGCCCGCGCCATCCTCGACCGCTGCATGAGCGCGGCGCGCGCGCGTGAAGCGGCGCGCAAAGCGCGCGAACTGACCCGCCGCAAGTCCGTGCTGGAAAGCGCGAGCCTGCCGGGCAAGCTGGCCGACTGTACCGAACGCGATCCTTCCCGGTGCGAGATTTTCCTCGTCGAGGGCGACAGCGCCGGCGGCAGCGCCAAGCAGGGGCGCGACCGGCATTTCCAGGCCATTCTGCCGCTGCGCGGCAAAATCCTCAACGTCGAAAAGGCGCGGCTGGATCACGTGCTGGCAAACGATGAAATCAAGGCGATGATCACGGCCTTCGGCTGCGGCGTCGGGCAGGATTTCAACCTCGAAAAGCTGCGCTATCACCGCATCGTCTGCATGACGGATGCCGACGTGGACGGCAGCCATATCCGCATCCTGCTGCTCACGTTCTTCTTCCGCTATATGCGGCCGCTGATCGAGCAGGGCTACGTCTACGCGGCGCAGCCGCCGCTGTATAAGATCACGCGCGGCAAGTTCGAAAAATACGTCTACTCCGACGAAGAGCGCGACAAGGTGCTCACCGATCTCGGTCCCGAGCCGCGGCCCGAAGTACAGCGCTACAAAGGTCTGGGCGAAATGAGCGCCGAGCAGCTTTGGGCAACGACGATGAACCCCGAAAACCGCACGATGCTGCGCGTCACCATCGCCGATGCGATAACCGCGGATGAAACGCTGTCGCTTCTGATGGGCGGCGACGTGGAACCGCGCCGCGAGTTCATCACCGAAAACAGCAAGATGGTCGTAGACCTCGACGTCTGATAACAGCCAAGAAAGGGAATCAGAATGGACGGAACAGAACGGTTAATCCCGATTGACATGGAACATGAAATGAAAAAAAGTTTCATTTCCTATGCCATGGCGGTTATCATCAACCGCGCGCTGCCGGACGTGCGCGACGGCCTCAAGCCGGTACACCGCCGCATCCTCTACGCGATGAACGAACTGGGCATGACGCCCGACAAGCCCTTCCGTAAGAGCGCTCGTATCGTGGGCGAAGTGCTTGGTAAATACCATCCGCACGGCGATTCGTCGGTTTACGACGCAATGGTGCGCCTTGCGCAGGATTTCTCCATGCGCACCATGCTCATCGACGGCCAGGGCAACTTCGGCTCGGTCGACGGCGACGGCGCCGCCGCCATGCGTTACACCGAAGCCCGCATGTCGAAGGCCGCGCTGGAACTGGTGCGCGACCTCGATAAAGAGACGGTCGATTTCTACCCGAACTTCGATAACACCCTCATGCAGCCTGCCGTGCTGCCGGCGAGGTTCCCGAACCTGCTGGTCAACGGCTCCAACGGCATCGCCGTGGGCATGGCCACCAACATCCCGCCGCACAACATGGGCGAGGTGATCGACGGCGTTATCCATCTCATCGACCATCCGGACTGCTCCGTAACCGATCTGATGCAGTTCATCAAAGGGCCGGACTTCCCCACCGGCGGCATCGTTCTGGGGCGCGGCGGCATTTACGACGCGTACACAACCGGCCGCGGCCGCATTATCGTGCGCGCGAAAACCGAAATCGAGCAGATGACGGCCAACCGCAGCCGCATCCTCGTGCACGAGATCCCGTACATGGTCAACAAGGCGCGGCTGATCGAGAAAATCGCCGAGCTCGTGCGCGAAAAGCGCGTCGAGGGCATCTCCGATATCCGCGATGAGAGCGACCGTCAGGGCATGCGCATCGTGATCGAGCTGAAGAAGGACGTTAACGCCGCCGTCGTTCTCAACTACCTCTACAAGCACACGCAGCTGCAGGATACCTTCGGCGCGATCATGCTCGCGCTGGTCGACGGCCAGCCCCGCACGCTCAACCTCAAGGAAATGCTCGAATGCTACGTCCACCACCAGGAGGACGTCATCCGCAGGCGCAGCGCATACGACCTCGAACGCGCCAAAGCGCGCGCACATATCTTGGAAGGCCTGCTTATCGCGCAGGATAACATCGACGAGGTCGTCCGCATCATCCGCGCCAGCAAGAGCGCGAACGAAGCGCGTCCCGTCCTGATGGAGCGCTTCGCGCTGACCGAAAAGCAGGCGCAGGCCATTCTCGATATGCGCCTCGCCCGCCTGACCGGTTTGGAACGCGAGCGTCTGGAAGAGGAGCTCAAACAGCTGCGCGAGACGATCACCTACCTCACCGACGTGCTGGCGAACGAACAGATGGTGCTGGACATCATCAAGACGGAAATTTCCGAAGTGCGCGCGCGCTACGCCGACGAGCGCCGCACGGAACTGACCGCCATGGAAGGCGAAATCGATCCGGAAGACCTGATCGAAGAAAAAGACATGGTCGTGACGCTCACGCATTTCGGCTACGTCAAGCGCTGCGACAAGAGCATCTACCGCGCGCAGAACCGCGGCGGACGCGGCGTAAGCGCCCATACCACGCGCGAAGAGGACTATGTCGAGCAGATGTACGTCGTCAGCAGCCACGACGATATCATGTTCTTCACCAGCCGCGGCCGTTGCTACATGATCAAGTGCTACGAGATTCCGGAAGCCGGGCGCGCTGCGCGCGGCACCGCGATCGTCAACCTGCTGCAGCTCGAAGGCGGCGAGAAGGTAACCGCGATGATTCCGATCCCGGACGACGAAGCGGAGCGCAATCTCGTAATGGTCACCCGCAACGGCATTATCAAGAAGACCGCGCTGGAAGAATTCAAAAACCTGCGCAAAGCCGGATTGATCGCCATCGTCCTGCGCGAGGAGGACGAGCTGATCGCCGTGCGGCTGACAAACGGGCACGACGAGCTGCTCGTCGGCACCCGCGACGGCATGGCCATCCGCTTCGACGAAAGCGACATCCGCCAGATGGGCCGCGTCAGCATGGGCGTCAAGTGTATTGACCTTGCGGCGGACGATTCAGTCATCGACGCGGCGGTCGTCTGGGAGGGCGCGATGGTGCTTTCCATCACCGCCAACGGCTACGGCAAGCGCACCGATATTTCCGAATACCGCCTGCAGAGCCGCGGCGGCAAGGGCATCCTTGCCATGAAGCTGACCGATAAAACCGGCCCGCTCGCCGCGCAGCTGCTCGCCCCCGCCGATATGGATCTGATGATCATCACCGACGACGGCACGATTATCCGCATGCCGGTTGATGATATCCGCATGGTCGGCCGCAACACGCAGGGCGTGAAGCTGATGCGCATCGCCGAGGGCGCGCAGGTCGTCAGCGTCGCGCTGGCAGAGCCGGAAGAACCCGAGGAGCCGGATGATCCCGAGGACGGCGAAACGCCTGCCGAAACGCCCAGCACGGACGAAACGGACGAATAAGAACCGCTCAGAAGGTCGGAAACATTTATGTTTCCGGCCTTTTTTCGTAATATGGCTTTATTTTTCGCAAAAACATTCATTTATTTGAAAAAAAGGCTTGCCGAATACCTTGTATTGTGCTATATTGCAGCCCGAGAGTTGAGCGCGTTTTAAGGAAGCGCCATCCAGTGGGTGGCGTCCTTCTGCATTCGGACGGATCTTTCCGCCTTGAACTGACGAAAAAAATCCGCTCGAAATATATAAAGGGAAGCTCAAGGAGGCAATTCATGGCTCTGCGTAAATGTCCGCGATGCGAATTGAACTATATTCTGGATGACGGCGATCTGTGCTCCGTATGCCGCGAGGAAGTCAGCGGCGCGCGCGGCCGGGACGATTCCGTCGTCATGTGCTCCGTGTGCGGCGAAGAACCCGCGCTGCCGGGCGAGGACGTATGCCGTCACTGCCTGGCCGATCTGCGCTATATCCACCTGATCTCCACGGACGAAGAAGAAGAATCGCCCGAGGTCGACGCGGGCGGCGTAGACGTGCCGCACATCAGCGAGATGGACGAAATCGAATCCGTCAAGCGCAAGCGGAACAACAGCGCCGATATGGACGCCAACGGCGACAGTGACGACGAGGAGGAGGACGACGACGAGGAGGATATCGACGACGATATCGTCATCGACGAGCCGCCCATCGCCGACCTGGAAGCGCTGGACGTCGACAATCCTTTCGACGACGATTTGGACGAGCGCAACGATCACGACGACTGACACAGATCCCGGAGCGCCGCGTACAATCGCGACGCTCTTTTTTTGCGTTCAAACTTGTATACCAGTTTACAAACCGCTCTGTTCCGTGCTACAATCATCCCATCATCATGATCATGGGAGCGTGATTTATCATGAAAATGACCTTCCGCTGGTACGGCCCCGAAGCCGACCCGATCCCCCTGCGCTATATCCGCCAGATTCCCGGCATGACCGGCCTGATGGGCCTGCTCGATAAAAACCCCGGCGAGGTCTGGGAGGACGGCGAAATCGCCGCCTATATGGAAACCGTCCATGAATCCGGCCTGGCCTGCGAGGTAATCGAGAGCGTCAATATCCACGAGGACATCAAGCTCGGCGCAGGCGCGCGCGATACATACATCGAAAATTACCGCACGACCGTCCGCAACCTCGCGCGGCACGGCGTGAAGGTAATCATCTACAACTTCATGCCCGTCATCGACTGGATGCGCACCGACCTCTCCCGCCTCATCCCCGAAGACGGCTCCTACAGCATGTATTACGACGAGCGCGATCTCGAAGGCGTGGAGCCTTCCGAGATGGTGCGCCGCCTGACCGCCGGCTCCAACGGTTACAGTCTCGCCGGCTATGAACCGGAGCGCATGCGCATTCTGCGCGAAACCATGGCGCGCTACGAAGGCATGACGCCCGACCGCCTGCGCGAAAATTTCCGCTATTTCCTCGACGGCGTGATCCCCGCCTGCGAAGAGGTCGGCGTAAAGCTCGCCTGCCACACAGACGACCCGGCCTGGCCGCTTTTCGGCCTGCCGCGCATCGCCAACTGCTTTGACGACCTCGAGAAACTCGTCGCACTGCACGACAGCCCATGCAACACACTCTGCGTCTGCACCGGCTCTCTCGGTTCCAACGCCGAAAACGACGTGCCCGCCATCATCCGCCATTTCGGCGCGATGAACCGTATCGGCGCGATGCACGTGCGCAACGTCAAGCGCTTCGGCCCGCGCGTCTTCCGCGAATCGAGCCATCTTTCCTCCGACGGCGATCTGGACATGCTCGAAATCATGCGCGCCATCCACGATACCTGTCCCGACGTATACGTCCGCCCCGATCACGGCCGAATGATCTGGGACGAACAGGGACGGCCGGGCTACGGGCTTTATGACCGCGCGCTTGGCGCGGCTTATATCAACGGCCTGTGGGAAGCCGTGGAAAAGCTTTCGCGCAGCTGAGGGGCGAAGCCATGACTATTCCCGAAAGACTTCCGCGCGAGACGGGCCGCGAGTTCGCGCTGCGCGCGCTGAAGGAAAACATTATTTCGCTCGGGCTGACGCCCGGCTGCCGCATCAGCGAAAACGAACTGGCCCTGCAGCTGGGGCTTTCCCGCACGCCCGTGCGGGAAGCGCTGCTCGAGCTGGAAAAAGCGCGCCTTGTCGAGCTGGCCCCGCAGCGGGCCGGCTCCGTCGCGCGCATCGATTACGATCTGCTGGAAGAGTCCAGCTTCCTGCGCAGGACGCTGGAAATCGCCGTCGTGGGCCTCGCCTGCGCGCAGGTCTCCCCCGCGCAGCTGGCCGCGCTGCGCGAAAACGTATTGCAGCAGGAATGCGATCTTGCCGCCGGGCGCAAGGAAAACCTCCTCGCGCTCGATAACGCGTTTCACCGCGAACTGTTTCTCATTGCGGGCAAGGAGCAGACGTACCGGCTGATGACCGGCCTGACCGCGCATTTCGACCGCGTGCGCGGCATGTCCATCGAATCCGTCGCCGATCTGGAAATTGTCGGCGATCATCGTGCCATCTGCGAAGCCATCGCGCAGGGCGACGAGAAAACGGCCCAGCGCGTCATGGAAACGCACCTGAGCCGTTATCGCGTCGACCGGGAAGCGCTGATGAAGCGCTATCCCGCGTCGTTTTTTAAGGCAATACCGTATAATTCGCGCGAAGGATGACGAGATGAATTTGCGCCGAATGCGAATTGCAGATTTCGCAGGCGTACCGGCGGTACGTCAAGAAAGCTGCAAACAGCAGACGGCGTAAAGGCGTCCGTCAGCCTTTGCGCGATATTGTGCGGGATTGCCTTAGGGTGTATCTGAAAAAGGAAGAGGCGACAGCACGAGCGGATTTTTCGTCAGTTCAAGGAGGGAAACCGAAGGTTTAGTGGGGCTAAATCGAGGTTTTCCGACGCAGAAGTGGCGGAAAAGACGCCGTGATGGAGTCTCAGGGAATTTTTCAGATACACCCTAAGTAAGGGAAAGGTCAGAACGCCTTCGCCGTTTCCGCGCACATCAGCAGGAACGCGCCCACGCCGTGCAGGTCGTTCACGCTGACGGGGCGCGCGCAGTAGTGCGCGTAATCTCCCACGCCCGTACCGACGCACACGCCGCCGATAAGCAGATCGTCGCCCGCTTCCTGCAGGCTCTCAACGACGCCCGCGCAGCCCTTGCGCGCAATCTCGAGCGCGCCCTCGTCCATCAGCCCCAGGCGCACCGCGCGGCACAGCGCCGCGACGTACAGGCACGAGCAGGAAATCTCATGCCAGTTCTCCGGCCTGTCGCCCTTATTGACGACCTGATACCACAGGCCGGTCTTCTCGTCCTGCCAGGGGCAGAGCGCGCGCAGCAGATCGCACGCGACTTCCGCCAGCGCCTCGCACGCAGGATCGTCCGGCTGCAGCAGCTCGTATTCTTCCAGCAGCGCCACGGGCACCCAGCCCATCGAACGGCCCCAGAATTCGGGCGAACGCCCGGTCGCCGGGTCGGCCCAGGGCTGGCGGCGCGTCGCGTCCCAGGCGTGATACCACAGCCCCGTGCGCGCGTCGCGCGTCTTTTCGCGCATCATCTTCGCCTGGAAGACCGCGCTTTCAATCAGATCGCGGCGGCCGAACGTCGCGCCGTATTCCACGCTGAACGGGCCCGCCATATACAGGCCGTCAAGCCACATCTGCTCGTGATACCACGCCTTGTGCCAGAAGCCGCCTTCCTTCGTATGCGGGAAGGTGGAAATATAATACGCAATCGTATCCAGCGCATCGCGATAGCGCGTATCCCCCGTCGCCTTCAAAAGCGGGAACAGCAGCACGCCCGGCTGCAGATCGTCCAGCTGACCGGGGTTGAAAGAAGTGATATCGCCGTACGGATCGAGAATCGAATCGACCCACGCCTTGACATAGGCGAAGTATTTTTCTTCTCCGCAAAGTTCGTACGTTTTGTACATGCCGGAAAGGAATACGCCCTGATGATAATGAAAATGCCCCTTCGGCGGCAGATCCTCCGGCGCGAACTTACGCATCATCGTCTCGCACGCCCGCATCGCCAGGCCCAGCATCGTCTGCCGGTTAATTTCCGTTTTCATAAAATTTACCCTCCGTTCGCAGTTGCGCAAAGCGCATTCTTATAACATTTCGACAAATCTCCCGTTTTTCCTTCCCGGTCGTCCAGAGCGCGTCTGAAAAAGGAAGAGGCGGCAGCTCGAGCGGCTTTTTCGTCCGTTCCCGTGATGGAATCTCCGGGAATTTTTCAGATACACGCAGGCAAAAGCGCTTGCGAAAGCATGCGCCAGGTGATAACATTAGAGCGCTTCGAGCAAATCACCTGACGGAGGATTTGAAAATGAAACTGGCATTTGGTTGCGATAACTGCGCGCAGGCGCTGAAAAAAGAACTGATGGCTTACGCGGCGGAACTGGGACACGAGTGCGTCGACTGCGGCGCGTTTGAAGGCGAAGCGAACCACTATCCCATCTTCAGCGCGCGCGCGGCGAAAATGGTGGCTGAAGGCAAAGCGGATCGCGGCGTCGTCGTCTGCGGCACGGGCGTGGGCGTTTCGCTCGCGGCCAACAAAATCCGCGGCATCCGCTGCGCGCTCTGCGGCGACTGCTATACCGCCAAGTACACCCGCCTGCACAACGATTCGAATATGCTCGCGCTGGGCGCGCGCGTCATCGGCCCCGAACTCGCGAAGATGATTCTTGAAATTTTCCTCACGACGGGCTTCGAAGGCGGCCGCCATCAGACGCGCGTGGATATGATTTCCGCGCTGGAGCGCGGCGAAGAAATTGAATAACCGGCCGGAGATTTCGCGCATTGGCTTGACAAAAAAAGCAAACCCTTTTATCATAGACGGGATGGAGGCGATAAAATTTGGTTAAAAAACCGTTACTTGTCGTGATGGCTGCAGGTATGGGAAGCCGTTACGGCGGACTGAAGCAGCTCGATCCCGTCGGTTCGAACGGCCAGGCGCTGATGGATTATTCCCTTTACGACGCGCATCGCGCCGGGTTCGACGAGGCCGTATTCATCATCAGCCCGAAGATGGCCGAGGACGGTTTTGAGCGGGATATCCGCCGCCGCGTCGGCAACGCGCTGGAAATTCGCTGCGCCGTGCAGCGGCTGGACGATCTGCCCGCCGGTTTTGCCGTACCGGAGGGACGCGTCAAGCCCTGGGGCACCGCTCACGCCGTGCGCAGCTGCCGCGAGATGGTCGACGCGCCGTTCGCCGCCGTAAATGCGGACGATTATTACGGCCCCGGCGGCATGAAGGAAATTTTCGATTTTTTAAGCCAGGCGCAATCCGGCGAATACTGCATGGTCGGCTACGAGCTGCTGAACACGCTCTCCGAAAACGGTAGCGTAGCGCGCGGCGTCTGCGAGGTGGACGAAACCCACCGCCTGCTCTCCGTAACGGAGCGCACGCACATCATTTCGACCTGCGACGGCGCGCTCTTCACCGAAGACGGCGCGCATTACGAGCGCCTGCCCGACGATACGCTCGTTTCGCTGAACCTCTGGGGCTTCACGCCCGATATTTTCCCGGCGATGGAGGATGGATTCGTCCGCTTCCTGCGCGAGGCCGCGCCCAAAAATCCGCTCAAGGCGGAGTATTATCTGCCCACAGTCGTCGCGGAATCGCTTGCCGCGGGCCGCGCGACGGCCCAGGTGCTTCCCTGCCGCGAGCGCTGGTTCGGCGTGACGCACAGGCAGGATAAGCCCGCCGTCGTTGAAGCGATCCGGCAGAAAACAGCCGAGGGCGTCTACCCCGACAGGCTCTGGTAATCAGGGCGGCAAAGCCGCCTATTCTAACCCTTCCTTCCCCGGCATATGGTATAGCGCACAGGCCGGAAGGAGGAAGAGCGAATGAACAAAGAACAGACGGGCGAAAAGCATCTGCCGCAGCGCGCGCACAGCGTGACGGTGGATAACCGCAGCGCGGTGAAACTGACGGGCGTAACCGACGTGGCCAGCTTTAACGAGCAGGAAATCGTAATGACCTCCGATGCGGGGGAAATTGCGCTTCTAGGCGAAGGGCTGCATATTTCGCAGCTCAATCTCGAAGAAGGCAAGGTGACCGTCGAAGGGCATGTCGCGGCGCTTGAATACGGCGACGCGCCTTCCGCAAAACGCGGCGGCCTCCTTTCGAGGATGTTCCGCTAAATGCCGGCGCAGGCAAGGGCGTTCGCGCTCGCGCTGACGGCGGGCGTAGCCTGCGCGCTCGTTTATGGCGCGCTGCGCAGGCTGCGGCGCGCAGCGAAAGCGGGCGCGTGGCTCACCGGCCTGATCGATCTGCTCTTTTGGGCGATCGCGGCGTTGCTGACTTCGCTGGCCTGCGCGCTGGGCGACGTGGCCGGTTTGCGGCTTTACATGCTGTTGGGCGTGCTGTGCGGCTTCCTGTTCTGGGAAGCGGGCGTGCGGCGCGCGGCGTGCGCTCTGTTCGGCGCCCTGCGCCGAAAAAACAACCCGGAAAGGATTTGTCATGGCGGGAGATAACTGGCTGAACAAAAAAGTGCAGGTGCGGCCGCGGTTTCTGCTGCTGCTCGCCATCCCGGCGATCCTGCTCGTCTGCGCCATTATCAAGGCGAACGCGCGCATCGACGAGATGCAGCAGCAAATCGACCGCGCGCAGGAACAGGTGCTCGCGGCTTACGCCGCAAACGAAGAGCTTCAGCGCAAGCTGGAATTCATGGACACCGACGAATACATCGAGCAGGAGGCGCGCAAGCGCTACAACCTGTTGGGCGAAAACGAAATTCGCCTCGTCCTCGGCAGCGAAAACAGCGACAACACCAAGCAGCTGCTCGAAGGCATCGTCCCGAATTTCAGCGCCGAGAACGACGGCGTTGAAACGGACGACCTGCAGGAAACGCCGATCGAACCTACGAACACGGAGGGTACAAACTGATGCGCGCAGCGGCGGTTGGAATTGGTTCAAACTCAACGCGGATGCTGGCGGCAGAAATCGGCGCGGGTCAAATCGCGCCTTTTTTGCGTCTGCGCGAAGATACGCGGCTTTTCTCCGGGCTGGAAAACGGCGCGCTGAGCGCGGAACGCATGATGCACACCGCCGCAGCGGCCGCAGCGCTCGTCGAACGCGCGCGCGGCGAAGGCTGCGAAACCCTGCGCCTTTTCGCCACCAGCGCAACGCGCGACGCGAAAAACGGCGCGGAATTCTGCGAGCTCGTCGAGGCGCTGTGCGGCGCGCCGCTGGAAATTCTTTCCGGCGAGGAAGAAGCGCGGCTCTCCTTCCTGGGCGCGACGAGCGGCGCGGCGGGCACGGGCGTGCTCGATATCGGCGGCGGCTCGACAGAGCTGGCGCTGCTCGACGGCGGGCATCTGAAAACGATCAGCCTGCAGCTCGGTTCGTCGCGGCTACTGCAGGTCTTTCCGGATTTGACGGTCGAAAACGCGCTCCGCGCGCTGGACGAGGCTGAAGCGATTCTCCGCGCAGGCGTCGAAACCCTGGGCGTTCGCGAAACGCCGCGCAAGTTCATGAGCGTCGGCGGAAACGGTTACCGGCTGGCCGTGGCGGACAGGCTGCGGCTCGGACTCGACCCCGAAGGCGCAGAGGGCTGGCAGCTGACGCTCGACGCCGTCCGCGGCTGGACGGACAGGCTCTGCCGCATGACCGTTCCCGAACGCGCGCAGGTGCCCGGCCTTCCCGCTTCGCGCGCGGAAGTCGTCGCGCACGGCGCGGTCATCCTCTATGCCGCAATGCGCACCCTCAACCTTCCCGCAATAACAGCAACCAAGCGCACCAATCTTGACGGAGCTTTACTGGAGGCAGCAGGGAAGGCGGTGTAAGGGAGGTTTTTCTTTTCTTTTCTTTGCGAGGGGGTACTCTTTCTGGAGAAAGAGTACCCCCTCGCGCTCCCCCGAGAAAGCCGCTTTTTAACGCGTCCGCCCGGAGGGGGCGGCGGGCGCGCGTTGCGTTTTCCGGGAAAATTCGCCGCCTTTCGGGCGGCGATGTGCTTTCCGGGTGGGGTCTGGGGAGGCGCCTTTCTCAGAAAGGCGGCCGCCCCAGCGTCTCCCCTTCGTCTCTCCGCAGAAGCGGTGGGCACGCGTTGCATTTCCCGAAAAAACGCCGCCCTTTCGGGCGGCGATGTGCTTTCCGGGTGGGGTCTGGGGTGGCGCCTTTCTCAGAAAGGCGGCCGCCCCAGCGTCTCCCCTCTCGTCTCTCCGCAGAAGCGGCGGGCGCGCGTTACGTTTTCCCGAAAAAACGCCGCCCTTTCGGACGGCGATGCGCTTTCCGGGCGGGGTCTGGGGAGGCGCCTTTCTCAGAAAGGCGGCCGCCCCAGCGTCTCCCCTCGTCATACCTCGTAGTTTCTTCGCAAGCCTTTGGGCAGGTGATTTTTCAGCTGGCCGTCGGCGCATTTTGCCCACCCCAGCGGCATATCCAGATATCGCACGCGCAGCCAGCCCTTGCCGGTTCCGGCGGGAGCGGGCAGCGATTCGCCGCGCAGGTACGCTTTCGCGGCTTCTCCGTCCAGCTCGGCGGCGGGGCCGATGTCGCCCGGCATCGCCAGCGCCAGCGCATGATCGGGAAAGAACAGCTTCCCGCGCATTTCCCCCAGGCACAGGCCCTCTCGCAGCGCGCGCACGCCGTGCATTTCCGGCAGACACTCCGGCCGCGCCCAGAGCATATTGCCCGCACGAACGAGCCGGCCGGGAATTCGCTCGTCGAAACCGGGCAGCAGTTCGGAAACGGAAACGCAATCTCCTTCCGGCGTTTCGGTTTCAGGTTCCCCTTTGCGGCGCATACGCGCCACAAAATGTCCCTCGCCGCGCAGCCGATGCGGCCAGAGCCGCAGGCAGCCGTTTTCGGACGCGCCCACGCCGGGCAGCGTAAAATCCTCGGCAGCGAAATCGCCGTGCGCCGCAAGAAACGCGCGCACGTTCTGCTCGTTTTCCATTTCGTTAAACGTGCAGGTGGAATAGACGAGCAGTCCGCCGGGAGCGACCGTCTCCGCCGCGCTCTGAAGCACCTCTCGCTGCCGCGCCGCGCAGCCCGCAGGGCTGTCCGGCCGCCACTCGGCGCGCGCGGCCTCCTCGCGGCGGAACATCCCCTCACCGGAGCAGGGCGCATCTACCAGCACGCGATCGAACAGGCGCGCAAAGCGCGCGGCAAGCTTCGGCGGCGCTTCGTTCGTAACGGCGGCGTTTGCGACACCCATCCGCTCGATATTCTGCGAAAGAATTTTCGCGCGCGAAGGCACGATTTCGTTGCAGACGAGCGCGCCGCACCCCTCCAGCAGCCCCGCGATCTGCGTAGACTTTCCTCCCGGCGCGGCGCACAGATCGAGCACGCGCTGCCCGGGACGCACGTCCAGCGCCGCCACAGCGGCCATCGCGCTCGGCTCCTGCAAATAATACGCGCCCGCCGCATGCAGCGGATGCGCCCCGGCGCGCGATTCGGACGCAATATAATACGCCCCGCGCGCCCACGGGATCGGCTCGTATGCGTCCGGCAGCGCGGCCCGCACGTTTTCGATCGTCACGCCGGGCCGCAGGCGCAGTCCGCGCGCATGCGCGCCCGTTTCCATCGCCGCGCGAAAGGCGTTCATTTCCTCCGCGGGCAGCCTGGAAAGCGAAATTTCCCAGAATTCTTTTGCAATCTCCGTCATGTCCTATTCCTGCTGCGTGTCCCATGCCCGCAAATAGGGGTACGGGTTCACCGCCACGTCGTTTACATATACGCCGAAATGCAGATGCGGGATCATCTGGTCGCTCGTGCCCACCGGCCCGTAGCCGGTGCTGCCCACGAACCCCAGCACGTCCCCCGCGCGCACCGTATCGCCAATTTCCAGCCCTTCGGCATAAGCGGAAAGATGCGCGTAATAATGATACACGCCGAACGCGTCCTCCACGCCGATGCGCCAGCCGCCCAGCGTCAGCCAGCCCATTTTCGTGATCGTCCCGTTGCACGCGCTCAGAACCGGCGTGCCCTCGTCCACGATAATATCCACGCCCTCGTGCGAGCGCGTACCGCCGAAATCGCGTCCGTCGCCAAAACCGTCCTCATAACTGTAGCCGCTCCCGGCGGGCAGCGGAAACACGCGCGTCGGGTCGAGCATCTGCGGCCCGGGCTGCACGGCGAGCGGCTCCGTTTCCGTCTCAAGCGAGAAGTCGCCGTCCTCGTGCGCCTCGTCGAGACACCCCGCGTCGAACGGGATCTGATCAACCGCGCCCTGCGCGGTCGAATACGCCACCCCGGCAGAGAGCGCATACAGCGACAGAATCAAAAGCACGATGCAGATTTTCTTCAACAAAATCGCCTCCCGATGTATAGTTAACGCCGGTCGGGGCGGTTTTGTTGACTGGTAATTTCCGCCATGCTATAATTGCCGTGGATTGCTTTTTATTATAGCAAAAATTTCCTTGCGAAGGAAGTGGTCTGTTGGTTTCTATCGAAGCGTTCCTGCGCGACGTTACGGCCGTGCGCGGCCTTTCCGGCGACGAAGGCCCGGTCGCCGAGCGGCTGGCGGAGTATTTCCGCCCGCTGTGCGATGAAGTGACGGTCGACGCGATGCAGAACATGACCGCGCGGCTGGGCTCCCGCGGCCCGCGCGTGATGATCGCCGCGCATCTGGACGAAATCGGCCTGATGGCGACGGCGGTCGAGGACGACGGCGCGATTCGTTTCGGCTCCATCGGCGGCGTGGATCCGCGCATTCTGCCCGCCAGCCGCGTTACGGTTTACACCGAAGAAGGCCCGATGACGGGCGTTATCCTTGCGCCGCAGGGCGGCGATGAAAAGAAAAATCATAAAATGCAGTCGCTTTTCGTCGACCTCGGGCTCGCGGCGGAGCGCGTGAAGGCGATCGTCCATCCCGGCACGCCGATTACGCTGTACGGCCCGGCGACGAAGCTGGAAAACAACCGCCTCGCCTGCAAGACGATCGACGACCGCGGCTGCGTGGCGATGATGCTGCGTGCGGCGGAGCTTCTGCAGCACACGGACCTGCGCTGTCAGGCGCTGTTCACGGCCACCTCGCAGGAGGAGGTCGGCGGGCGCGGCGCGCAGACCGGCTGCTGGGCGATCGATCCGGATATCGGCGTCGCCATCGACGTAACGCACGGCTCCATGCCCGGCTGCGACGAGGGCGACACCTTCCCGCTGGAGAAGATCGTCATGTCCGAAGGGCCGTTCATCACGCCCGCGCTGCACAAGCGGATGTTTGAAATCTGCAAAAAACTGCGCGTCGACGCACAGACGAGCGTCGCGGCGGACGGCACCTGGACGGACGCGGACGACCTGATGATGGCGCGCGCGGGCGTGCCGACGGTGCTCATCGAGCTGCCGCTGAAATACATGCATACAACCGTCGAGACCGTATCGCTGGATACGATTGAAGAGGGCGCGCGGCTGCTGGCCGCGTTCCTCGCCGAACTCGGCGAAGATTGGGAGGCGATGTTCGATGCTTGAGAAGCTTTGCGCCGCCCATGGCGTTTCGGGAAATGAAAAAGAAATCCGCGATCTGCTCAGGGTGCTCTGCCTGGAGGCGGGCGCAGAATGCACGGTCGATCGCGTCGGCAACCTGATCTGCGTAAAAGACGGCGGCGACGCGTCCGCCCCGCATATTCTGCTGGCCGCGCACATGGACGAGGCCGGGTTCATCGTCACCGGCGCGCGCGACGACGGCCTGCTGCGCTTCACGTCCGTCGGCAAAATCGACCCGCGCAATGCGGTTTCGAAAATCGTCTCCTGCGGCGAAAAGAAAACGCCCGGCGTTATCGGTGCGAAGGCGATTCACCTGCAATCGGCCGACGACCGCGAGCGCGTGCCGCGCTTGAGCGAAATGTACATCGACGTCGGCGCGAAGGACAAGGCGGGCGCGGAAGCGCTCTGCCCGATGGGCACGTACTGCGTGTTCGAAAGCCCCGTCGCCGCCTTCGGCGAGGACAGCCTCGCCGGGCGCGCGCTCGATAACCGCGCCAGCTGCATGAATCTGGTTCAGGCGCTGCAGCACGGCTATCGCGGCCGGCTGACCTGCGCGTTCACCGTGCAGGAGGAAATCGGCTGCCGCGGCGCGCTTGTACTGAGCCGGCGGCTTGAAAACGATCTGGCGATTGTGCTGGAGACGGCGCGCGCAAACGATCTGGGCGACGTAAAGCCCGAGGATCGCATCTGCATGCTCGGCGGCGGCGCGGTCGTCGCGCAGATGAGCCGCACGAGCATTTCCCACGGCGCGCTTCGCGCGGCCATCGAGCAGACCGCCGAAAAGGCCGGAATCCCGTGGCAGAAGCTTTGCGGCGTACAGCCCGCGAGCGATATGGGCGGTCTGCAATTCGGCGCGCTGGCCAAGCCCGCCGCGTCGATCGCCATCCCCTGCCGCGGCTCGCACAGCGGCAACTGCATCCTGCGCAGAAGCGATATTGCCGCGCAGAGCGCGCTGGTAAACGCGCTGCTCGATACGCTTCCCGAAATTTACAATGATCTTACAAAGAGCGAGGTGCTGCCGGTATGATGAAGGATACGCTGCTTGAAATGCTCAAACCGTTCGGCCCCAGCGGCAGTGAGCGCGCCATCCGCGAAAAAATCGCGGAAACGGTGCGGCCGTATGTGGACGAGCTTTTCTCCGACGCGATGGGCAACCTGATCGCCGTCAAGCGCGGCACGGGCGAAGGCAGGCGCGTCCTGTTCAGCGCGCACATGGACACCATCGGCCTGATGGTATACGCCGCGGACGAAAAGGGCTTCCTGCGCGTAACGCCGCTGGGCGGCGTGAGCGCGGCGCAGATGGTCGCGCGCAAGGTCGTCTTCGAAAACGGCGCGGAAGGCGTGGTTTCTTCCGAGCCGCTGCCGGACGGCAAATACACGATGGGCCGCCTTTTCATCGACGTCGGCGCGGAAACCGAAGAACAAGCGCTCAAAATCGCGCCGGTGGGCAGCGTTTGCTCGCTCCCGCTGCAGGCCGCGTTCCTCGGCGAGCGCGTCAGCGCGCCCTATATGGATAACCGCAGCGCCTGCGCCGTGCTGGTCGAGCTCGTCCAGTCGCTCGGTAAGACGAAGCACGACGTTTTCGCCGTCTTCTCCACGCAGGAGGAGGTCGGCTGCCGCGGCGCAAAGGCCGCCGCGTTCGCCCTCGAGCCGGACGTCGGCATCGCCATCGACGTGACCGTCGCAGGCGGCACGCCCAAAGCCGATCCGCCCATGCCGGTTTACGTCGGAAAGGGACCCGCCGTCAAAATCAAGGACAGCGGCAGCATCTCCACCCCCGTTGTGCGCGACGCGCTCATCGCCGCCGCCAGACGCGCGGGCGTTCCCTTCCAATACGAAGTGCTGCCCTACGGCGGCACGGACGCTTCCGCCATCGTCACCACGCGCGGCGGCATTCCCTCCGGCACGCTTTCGATCCCCTGTCTCTACGTCCACTCCCCCGTTGAAACCGTCAGCCTGCGCGATATGGAGCAATCCGTCGCGCTGCTGAAAGCGTACGTGGAAGGGCTGGAATAAACGCCCGACTGACAAAATGCGGCTATGGTGCGAAAGTTTCCTTTCACACCATAGCCGCATTTTTTTTGTTCAATACAGTTTGCGCCCGCCGGTCAGAACAGCGTTTCCCGGCTGCCGGGCGTCCCCTGGGCAATGGGCTTTCCCTTGCGGCAGGAGAGCAGCACCGTCGCGTTTTGATTCAGCGCGTCGTAATAATTCTTCGCGTCCAGCACAATAAAGCTGGCCGGGTTTCCCACCTTGACGCCGTAGCTGTCGCCCAGATGGAGGGTTCTGGCCGCGTTGGTGGAGATAAAGCGATAGGCGTTCATAATGTCCTCGTAGCCCATCATCTGGCATACATGCAGGCCCATGAAGACCACATCCCGCAGAGAGCCGGTTCCCATGGGATACCAGGGATCGAAGATATCGTCGTGGCCGAAGGAGACGTTCAGGCCCGCTTCGGTCAGCTCCCTGACGCGGGTGACGCCGCGCCGCTTGGGATAGGTGTCGACGCGCCCCTGCAGGTGCGTGTTGACCAGGGGATTCGCGACAAAGTTGATCCGGCTCATTTTGAGCAGACGCATCAGCCGCTGCACATAAGCGTTGTTATAGGAATGCATCGCCGTGGTATGGCTGGCGGTTACGCGGTCGGTCAGGCCGGTCTCATAGGCCCTGGCGGCCAGCGTTTCCAGCCCGCGGGAGGCCTCGTCGTCGATTTCATCGCAATGCACATCCACCAGCTTATCGTACTTCTGCGCCAGTTCCATGGCGAAGTTCAGAGACGAAACGCTATATTCCCGCGTGAATTCGAAATGCGGAATCGCGCCCACGCAGTCCGCGCCCATGCGCACCGCGTTTTCTATCAGCTGCCGCCCGTTGGGATAGCTTTCAATCCCCTCCTGCGGAAAGGCGACGATCTGAATATCCATCACATCGCGCAGTTCCTCGCGCAGCTCGAGCAGCGCCTCCATGGCGGTAAGCTTCGGGTCGGTCACGTCCACATGGGTTCGGATATGCTGTATGCCGTTGACGGCATATAGCCTGACCGCCCGCTGCACGCGCTCCCGCACATCCGCCTTTGTCAGCTTTTCCTTGCGCCTGGCCCAGCATTCGATGCCCTCAAACAGCGTGCCGGACATATTCCAGACCGGATCGCCCGCGGTCAGGCAGGTATCCAGATGAACATGGCTTTCAATCAGCGGCGCAAGCGCCAGCTTTCCGGCGTAATCCCGGCATTCTTCGCCAGGGTGCGGCGCAAGCGCCGGAGCAATCTGCGTGAAGACGCCGTTTTCCACGCGAATATCGCAGGTTTCCGTCGCGTTTTCCAGATACAGGTTTTGATACAGCATGATTTTCCCTCCCGCGTTATTTGCGCTTCAGCAGTCCGCCCGCCAGATAGCAGGCCAGGGCGACCAGCATGTTGTTGATGGCGGCGATGCCGAAGGAGAAACCGGGAATCAGGTTGCCGCCCGTCAGGTTGCCCACCAGCGCGCCCGCCGCCACGCCGATGATGGCCGCCCAGTTGACGGGCGAAGCGGCTTTTTCTTCGCCTTCATAGTGCTCCCGGCGCAGGAAGAAATCCGCGATCAGGATCACGCCGATGGCGGGCAGCGTGGCGTTGAGCAGCGTCAGCCAGTTGCAGAAGTTGTAATACAGCCACATGGCTGCCAGCGTTCCGATCACGCCGGCCAGGATGACCATGGGCTTTTTCTTTTTCCCGGTGATGTTGGACAGGCCCAGCGCGCCGGTGTAAAGCGCGTTATCGTTGGTCGTCCAGATATTCGCGCCGAGCACCAGGAAGGCGAAAATTCCGAGGTTCAGTTCAATCATGACCCAGAAAATATCGTTGCTGCCCACGAACGCGCCCGCAACGCCGCCGAAGCAGAACATCAGCGTATTGCCGATGAAAAAGGCGATGACCGTGGTCCAGACCGCCGCCTTGTTGCCCCTGGCAAAGCGGGTGAAGTTCGGAGTGGCGGTACCTCCGCTGACGAATGAACCGATCACCAGCCCCACGCCGGAGAAGATCGTCAGCTTGCCGGTGGATTTGGCGAAGATCGCGGCAAGGCCGCCGCCCTGCACGGTGGCGGTCACCATGGCGTAAGTGCCCAGGATCGCAATCAGCGGCACGGAGACGTAGGATACGATTTCCAATCCCTTGATGCCAAAGTAGGCCGACGTGGTCATGCACACGCCTACGGCCAGCACCAGCAGATACGGCAGGATCGTGGATTCGGGCGCAAGCACCTGCGCCGCGGGAATGGCGAACATCGCCGCCCCTACGCCGAACCAGCCGATCTGCGTCAGCGCAATCAGCGCGGAAGGCAGATAGGAGCCTTTGCTCCCGAACGCGCGGCGGGACAGCAGATCAAAGGACAGGCCGGTTTTGCAGCCGATATAGCCCAGCGCGCCGGTATAGGCGGCCAGAATCACGCCGCCCAGCAGAATGGTCCAGACGAAGCCCTGCAAATCCAGGCCGTTGGCCAGATCCACGCCGGTCCACATGCTGGCAGAGAAGAACGTGAAGCCCAGCATAATAAAGAACATGGGCCAGAAGCCCTTGCGCGCCGAAGCGGGCACGCGCTCGCCGGTGTAGTCCACATCCTGAGGCGGTTTGGTTTTCGTTGTCATGACGACTTCCTTCCTCTGCGTTGGCAGATTGTATTTTCTTCAGAAGTCTCATCAGCGAAAAAAACGGCCTGTCCCCTCGAGCAGGGTACAGGCCGATTATACGCAAAACAACGTTTCGCAGTCTTATCGGCATCTCTGTACCGTCTTAAAGACATCTGAAGCGGTTGTACTATACCATAACCCGCGGCTAATTTCAACAGTTTTTTCGAAAACATCCGGCGCGCCTATCCCCGTCTTGCCAGCTTCCGATACTCGATCGGCAGAATGCCCGTACTCTTTTTGAACAGCTCCGCAAACCGGCTGGAGGTCGTGTAGCCGATCATCTGAGCGATTTGCCCCATGGTAAAATCGGTATTGATCAGCAGATGCTCCGCCTGGCTCATTCTCCTGCCCTGAATATGCTGCGTAACGCTGCACCCAAACTGCCGCCTGAAGCAGCTTTTCAGCTTGCTTTCGCTCATGCAGGCGATATTCGCCAGCCGCTCCAGCGGAATATCGAAGGCATAGTGATCGGCGATATAGCTGACGACGTTTCGCAGGCTTTCCTCGTCTTCCGCCGAGAGCGGCCGTTCCCGCTTCTGGCTCTGCCGCTTCCATGCGTCCACGACCAGAGCAATCGCCTCCGTAACCTTGGCCTCGTAAAAAAGCGCGGCCGCCGCCCCGTCGCCCCGGTAATTTTCAATTTCAAACAGCAGCTTGGACATGGCAGGAAAATCCGCCGCCTGATCTATGCTTTGAAAGGCGGACGGGAGATCGAAATAAAGATCCGGATACTGCTGCCTGAGGAAATCATCGTAATAGGCCGGGAGGATTTCAATGCCGACGGAATGAATGGGGATGCGCTTATGAATTAAAGCGCGATAGCGCTGTTTTCCCCCCACAATGGTCTGAATATCTCCGGCCGACAGCCGGCGGTAGGGGTTCAGTTCCTCGCCGGAAATGGAGTCGTAGCGCTGGATGCTGATACATTCGGGGATCGCCATATCCAGACAGCAATCGTCGTTGAAATAAAAATCGTGGATTTTGATATCGAACAGATCCTGCTTCGCGTAGACCCAGTAAAAGCCTTCGCCAACCGCAGGCGCAGGCGCAATCTTCCAGCACTGCCCCGCCGGGCTGAATTTTTCCGGACACGGGACGGGATGAAAATTGTTGCGCTCCAAAAGGGGCCGGTAATAGTCCGTCAAAATATCGCTTTTCATAATTCTCCTTAGGGTGTATCTGAAAAAGGAAGAGGCGACAGCGCGAGCGGATTTTTTCGTCAGTTCAAGGAGGAAAATCGAAGGTTTAGTGGGCCTAAATCGAGATTTTCCGACGCTGAAATGGCGGAAAAGACGCCGTGATGGAGCCTCAGGGAATTTTTCAGATACACCCTACAACGAACAGCCAATTCTTTGCAACGATCAGGCAGAAACGTCCGCCTGCTCTTGATGGAATCGCCGCGGTATGACACCTTTAATTCCGGTCAGTGTTCTCTAACCAAACTATAACAGACGGCGGTTCAAAAGTCAAACCGTCCGGCAATGCAAAGGAGATTTTATCATGCGGACAATCAGCAAAAAAAGCCTCACCGTGAAAGATCTGGTCACCGTCGGCATCTTTACCGCGCTTTTTCTTGTTTTCGCCCTTGTGGGCGGCATTTTCTTTGCGCCGAACCCGGTGCTGACGTTCTATATGCCCATAGGCAGCGCGCTGTTGTGCGGGCCGGTGTACCTGCTGATGCTTGCCAAGGTGCAAAAGCGCTGGGCGGTCGCCATTCTCGGCGCGATTCTCTGCATCGTCTGGTTCGTCACCGGTATGCACTGGGCGATGGCGCTGGGGTATCTGGTGATGGGCGTCATCGCCGATCTCGCAGCCGGAAGCGGAAATTATCAGAGCAGGAAAATCAATTCGCTTTCCTATATCCTGCTTTCTCTCGGCGGCACCGCTTCCTATCTCGTCTTTTTTGCCAACCCGGACGGCTGGGCCAGAACCATGCTGGGCAACGGCACGGAGCAATCCTACATCGACGCCATGCGTTCCGCGGGAAGCGCATGGATTCTGATCGTCATGCTGGTGGGAACCGTCCTTGTCGCCGCGCTCAGCGCGTTCGTCGGCTGCAAGATGCTGAACAGGCAGTTTGAAAAAGCCGGTATCACCCAATGAAACCGCTGCGTCTGGACCCCCGGGCAAAGCTGTTTCTCATCCTGCTTTGCGTCCTGAGCGCCATGTTCGCGCCGAGCCTGTCTTTTCAGTTCGCCCTGGTCGTGCTCATCGGCCTGCTGGCCGCGCTCTGCGGAAAATGGCGCTATGCGCTGCGCGGCATGATCGTCTATGCGCTGATTTGCCTGTTCACAGGCTGGTGTATGGGCGCGTTCACCGGCACATGGCGAACGATGTTCGTGGCTTTTCTCGGGCTGGTGCACAAGGTCTACGCCTGCGGGATGCTGGCGGGGATTGTGATTTCCACCACCAGAGTCGGCGAATTTCTCTCCGCCATGGCGCGGCTGCGCATTCCAAAAAAGCTGACCATTCCCCTTGCCGTCATGCTCCGCTATTTGCCCACAATTCGCGAGGACTGGCGGTTTATCAAGGACGCCATGCGTCTGCGGGACGTATCGCCGACGCTCCCCGGCTTTCTGAAGGCACCCGCCATGACGATCGACTGCATCTATGTGCCGCTGCTGACAGCGGCCAGCAAGGCGGCGGACGAGCTGTCCGTCGCTTCCATGACGCGAGGCATTGAAAACCCGAAGCCCCGCACCTGCCTTGTGTCCATTCAGATGCGGGCGGCGGACTGGCTGGCAATGCTGCTGTTCACGGCGTTTCTGGCTGCAGAGCTTGTATGGAAGGGTATGGCCTTATGATCGAGTTCGAGAATGTATCCTTTGCCTATGCGGGCAGCGCGGACGGCGGCCTGAAGCACATCAACCTGACGATTCCGGACGGGCAGTGCGTCCTGCTCTGCGGGCGAAGCGGCTGCGGCAAAACCACGCTGACGCGGCTCGTCAACGGCCTGATTCCGCAATTTTTCACAGGCGAGCTGAGCGGCAGGGTGCTGCTGGACGGAGAGAATCTTTGCGGCCTGCCCATGTACCGCATCGCAGAAAGGGTAGGCAGCGTGTTTCAAAATCCCCGGACGCAGTTTTTCAACGTGGATACCGATAGCGAAATCGCCTTCGGCATGGAAAACGAGGCCGTTCCTCAACCGCAGATGAAGTGCCGCGTGGCGGAAACGGCAAAAGCCCTGCGGATCGAACCGCTTCTGAACCGCAACATTTTCGCCCTCTCCGGCGGCGAAAAGCAGAAAATCGCCTTTGCCTCCGTTTACGCCATGAATCCGGAAATTTACCTGCTGGACGAACCGTCCTCCAATCTGGATATGGCGGCGATCAGCGAGCTGAAGGAGCATCTGAAGCTCGTCAAGGCGCAGGGAAAAACCGTCGTCGTCGCGGAACACCGGCTTTTTTACCTGATGGACGTGGCGGATCGCATCGTTTATCTGGAAAACGGCAGCATCGCGGGCGACTGGACGCCCGAGCAGTTCCGGGCTCTCCCGGCGCAGCGGCGGCAGGAAATGGGGCTGCGGGCCACGGATCTGGCGCAGGAGCGCCCCGCGCATTTTGCCGCGCCCCATGCTTCCCCGGTCTTCGCGCTGCAAAACGTGGCCCTGTCCTATCAGAAGCGGCCGGTTCTCCATGCGCTTTCTCTGCAGGCCGCGCCCGGAGACGTGATCGCCGTCGCCGGCCGCAACGGCGCGGGGAAAACGACCTTCTCCCGCGCGCTCTGCGGACTGCATAAGGAAGCGGCCGGTTCGTATCTTTTCAATGGCAAAGCTTTGCCATTGAAAGCGCGAATGAAGCGCTCCTGCATGGTTATGCAGGATGTGAATTATCAGCTCTTCGCCAAAAGCGTGGAGGCGGAGTGCACGTTCGGGCTTAAGCGTCCCGACACAAAGCTTGCGGCGCAGACGCTGGAAGCGCTGGGGCTTGCGCCTTTGCGGCAGCTCCACCCCAACACGCTTTCCGGCGGACAGAAGCAGCGGCTGGCGGCGGCCTCCGCCATGGTCGGCTGCAAGGAACTGCTGGTAATCGACGAACCCACCAGCGGGCTGGACTTCGACAGCATGGCGCGGCTGGCGGCGCTGATTCAGAAGCTCTCGGAACTTGGCAAAATCCTCTTCATCGTCACGCACGACTATGAATTCGTCTGCCGCACCTGCACGCGCGTGCTGCATCTGGAAAACAGCGCAATCCAGGACGATCTGACTGTTTCAGAGGAAAGCCTTCCGAAAATCAAAGAGATTTTCCATGTGAGGTGAGACAATTGCAAGAGAAAAAAGGCACGTTTCGCTGGATATTCGCCTTTGCCGGCCAGAAGAAAACAGGATACATCGCAAGCGTATGCCTTGCCGTCCTCGGCGCGGCGTTTCAGATTCTGCCCTTTTTTGTGATGGCAAAGGTAACGGCCCGGCTGCTGGCGGGAAACAAAGATTTATCCGGCTATCTCGCAGACTGTGCGTTGATGGCGGCGTTCTGGCTGCTGCGCGTGCTGCTGCACGCGCTGTCCACGGCGCAGTCCCATCAGGCGACCTTCGCCGTGCTGGGCAGCATCCGCAAACAGTGGCTTGCCAAGCTCGCCCGGATGCCGCTGGGCGACGTGCAGGCGCAAGGCTCCGGCGAATTGAAAAACATCCTCGTTGAACGGGTGGACAGCATCGAGCCGACGCTGGCGCACGTGATTCCTGAAATGAGCAGCAATGCGGCCATCGTTGCGGCGACGTTCGCCTATCTGCTCGCTCTCGACTGGCGCATGGCGCTTTCCATCCTGATCACCTTCCCGCTCGGCATGGTTTTCTTTCTGCTGATGATGGCGGGATACGGCAAAAATTACGCCCGCACCGTATCGGCCACCAACGCGCTCAACGATACGGCGGTGGAGTATATCGGCGGCATTGAGGTAATCAAGGTATTCGGCAAGGCGAAAAGCAGCTATGAAAAATTTGTGACCGCCGCCAGAGAGTGCGCGCAAAGCTACATCGACTGGATGAACCGGAGCAACTTCTATTTCACCTTCGCCATGAACATCATGCCCGCAACGCTGCTGACGGTTCTGCCCATCGGCGGGCTTCTGATGAAAAACGGTACGCTGCCGCCGGAAAAATTCGTGCTGATCGTAATCCTTTCCATGGGGCTGATCACGCCGATCATCGGCTGCATGAAGTTCACCGACGATCTCGCCAAGGCCGGCACCATCATCGGGCAGGTGACGGACATTCTGACCGCGCCGGAACTGCCCCGCCCGGAAGCGGATACGCAGCCGGTTCAGGGCAGCGCCGTGGAACTGCGCGACGTTCATTTCGGCTATGGGGAAACCGAAGTGCTGCACGGCGTGAATCTCACCTTCCGCGAGGGAACCGTCAACGCGCTCGTCGGGCCTTCCGGCAGCGGCAAATCCACAATCGCCAAGCTCATCGCCTCCTTCTGGGATGTAAGCGGCGGCAGCATTACCATCGGCGGCGCGGATATCCGCAATATCTCCGCGGAGCATTATCACAAACTCGTCGCCTATGTCTCGCAGGATAACTTCCTGTTCGACGCTACCGTGCGGGAAAACATCCGCATGGGCAGACCCGGCGCAACCGACGCCGAGGTCGAGCAGGCCGCGCGCGACTGCGGCTGCTATGATTTCATCATAGGGCTGGAAAACGGCTTCGACACCCCGGCCGGCAGCGGCGGCGGACATCTCTCCGGCGGCGAAATGCAGCGCATTTCCATCGCCCGCGCGATGCTCAAAAACGCGCCCATCGTTCTCCTGGACGAGGCGACCGCCTACACCGATCCTGAAAACGAGGCGCTCATTCAGCAGAGCGTGGCGAAGCTTGTGCGCGGCAAAACGCTGATCGTCATTGCACACCGGCTTTCCACCATCGTCGACGCCGACCAGATCGCCGTGGTAAACGGCGGCCGCATTGAAGCCGTGGGCACGCAGGCGGAGCTTGTGCAGACCTGCCCGCTGTATCGGGCGCTCTGGGACGCGCATATTTCATCGCGCGACAGCGCGGAAGGAGGATCCGGCCGTGCTTGAAATTTTAAGAAAATTCTTCCGCTTCTGCGATGAAAGAGAACGCAGGGAATTTTATCTTTCCATCTTGCTCGGCGTGGCGGCGGCGCTGTTTTCCGCCTTGAAAATCCCGGCGATCGGCGTAATCCTGCAGGCGATTCTGGCGGGCGAAATCACCGCGGGAGCGATTTTGCTTTCGCTCGGAATCATGCTGGCGTCGGTCGTCGGCTCGTCGCTTCTCAAATACCGCGCCACCGCCCTGCAGACGGACGCGGGCTATCGCACCACAGCCAACAAGCGCGTGCAGATCGCCGAGCATCTGCGTTACCTGACCATGGGCTATTTCAACGCAAACAGCCTGGGTGCGATTGCTTCCGTCACCACAAACGCCATGGATAACCTCTCCGGCGTATCCACCCGCGTGGTCATGCTCGTCACCGAGGGCATTTTCTCCACGGCGGTCATGACGCTGGCGGTGACCCTGTTCGACTGGCGCGCCGGCGCGCTGATCGTCGCCGGGCTTACAATCTACGCCCTTGTAAACCGCGCCCTGCAGGCCGCGTCTGAACAGACGACGAGCCGAAAGCTGGCCGGCGATACGGCGGTTGTCGAACGGGTTCTGGAGTTCGTCAAGGGAATTGCCGAAGTAAAATCCTATTCTCTGGCGGGAAAATACAATCGCAGGCTGGAATCAGCCATCGATGAAAACGCGAACGCCAATACGGATATGGAGCTGAAGCTCCTGCCGCTGATGCTCGCGCAGAACGCCGTCGCCAAGCTGATCGACGTGGGCGTGGTCGTGTTGTCCCTTGCGCTTTATGCCGGCGGACGCATGGAGCTGCTGAACTGCGTGATGCTCTCGATCTGTTCCTTCCTGCTCACCGAAGGGCTGGAACAGGCCGGCACGCAGTCGAGCCTGCTGCGGGTGGTAGATACCTGCGTCAACCAGGCCGCCGGCGTTTTGAACCTGCCCGCCATGGATATTTCCGGCGCGGAGCTGGCGCCGTCCCGCCGCGACCTTCGCGCGGAAAACATTCGCTTTTCCTACGGCGAAAAGCCGATCATCAACGGAATTACGCTGGATATTCCCGAACGGACGACGACCGCGATCGTCGGGCCTTCCGGCGGCGGAAAGACCACGCTTTGCCATCTGCTTTCCCGCTTCTGGGATGTAGACGGCGGGCGCGTGACGCTTGGCGGACACGATGTGCGGGAATACAGCATGGACAGCCTGATGCGAAATTTCAGCTTTGTTTTTCAAAGCGTCTATCTGTTCCATGACACTATCGCCAACAACATCCGCTTCGGCCAGCCGGACGCGCCGATGGAAAAAGTGATAGCGGCTGCCAAAAAAGCCCGCTGCCACAATTTTATCATGAAGCTGCCTCACGGATACGATACCGTCGTCGGCGAAGCGGGCGGCTCCCTTTCTGGCGGCGAACGCCAGCGCCTTTCCATCGCCCGCGCGATGATGAAGGACGCGCCGATCATCATCCTGGACGAGGCAACGGCCAACGTCGACCCCGAAAACGAAAAGGAACTGATGGACGCAGTCCGCGCGCTGACCTGCGAGAAAACGGTTATCATGATCGCTCACAGGCTGAAAACCGTCCGTCACGCCGATCAGATTCTCGTTGTCGACAAGGGCCGGATCGTCCAGCGCGGCACGCACGACGAGCTGCTGGCGCAGGACGGGATCTACCGGCGTTTTATCAGCGGCCGGGAACAGGCGGTCGGCTGGAAGCTGTAGCGAAGCATTTTCAGCTGCCGCAATGGAGCCGTAAAAAAAAGACAGGCGGATTCCGCGCACGCGGTTCCGCCTGTTTTCCGTTCAGAGCCAGATCGCTCTGAAAAACTTTTCCGCCACCTTGACAACGCCTATACATCCGCATATACTCTTTATAGTTAGATAATGCTAACATTTGGAGGGGTATCATGACGCTTGAGAAACTGCCGTTTCACCAGGACGCCGTTGTGACGGCCGTACACGGCGAGGGCGCGCTGCGCCTGCGTCTGCTGGATATGGGCGTAACGCCGCACGCGAAGGTGACCGTTCTGCGCGCCGCGCCCATGGGCGATCCGATTGAGATTCACATCCGCGGCTACTCGCTGACCCTGCGCCTGGACGATGCAAAGAACATCGAAGTGGAGGCGGTTGGATGAAGTTCGCGCTGGTCGGCAATCAGAACTGCGGAAAAACGACGCTTTTCAACCAGCTTACAGGCGCCAATCAGCATGTGGGAAATTTTCCGGGCGTGACGGTTGATATCAAATCCGGCGAAGTGCGCGGCCGCAGCGGCTGCACGGTCGTCGATATGCCGGGGATCTATTCCCTCCGGCCGTATTCGGCCGAAGAAATCGTAACCCGCGACTTCGTGCTGAACGAAAAGCCGGACGGCATCATCAACATCGTCGACGCTACCAACATCGAGCGCAACCTCTACCTGACCATTCAGCTCATCGAAATGCACGTGCCGATGGTGCTGGCGCTGAACATGATGGACGAGGTGCGCGCCAGCGGCGGCACGGTCGATACCGAAAAGCTTTCGCAGGCGCTGGGCATTCCGGTGCTGCCCATTTCAGCGGCGAAAAACGAGGGCGTTGAAGAGCTGATCGAAACCGCCGTCCGCACGGCGAAAAATAAAACTGCCCCCGCGGTTTACGACTTCTGTCCTTCCGGCCCGATTCACCGCTGCATTCACCTGGTAACGCACGCGGTGGAAGACCATGCGGAAAAGATCGGCATTTCCTCTCGTTACGCGGCGATGAACGCGATCGAAGGCAATCAGGACATCGTCGACCGTCTCGAGCTGGATACGAACGAGCTGGAAATGATCGAGCACAGCATCGTCGAGATGGAGAACGACTGCGGCATGGATCGCAACGCCGCCATCGCCGATATGCGCTACCAGTACATTGAAGGCGCTTGCGCCGCCGCGGTCGTCAAGGGCGGCGAAAGCCCGACCCGCATGCGCAGCCGCAGGATCGACGCGGTGCTGACGCACAAATATCTCGCTCTGCCGATTTTCGTGCTGATCATGCTGCTCATTTTCTTCCTCACGTTCGATTCGCTCGGCGCGTGGCTGACGGGGCTGATGGAAACCGGCATGGACTGGCTGACTGGCGTGGTCGACGGCGCGCTGACGGCCTACGGGCTGAACCCGGTCGTGCAGAGCCTGGTCATCGACGGTATATTCGCGGGCGTGGGCAACATGCTGGTGTTCCTGCCGTATATCGTGCTGCTGTTCTTTTTCCTCTCGATGCTCGAGGACACGGGCTATATGGCGCGCGTGGCGTTTGTGATGGACAAGCTGCTGCGCAAAATCGGCCTGTCGGGCAAGAGCGTCGTGCCGATGCTGATCGGGTTTGGCTGCAGCGTTCCGGCCATTATGTCCACCCGCACGCTCACCAGCGAACGCGACCGCCGCATGACGATCATGATGACGCCGTTCATGAGCTGCACGGCAAAAATCCCGGTCTACAGCGTATTTATCGCAGCGTTTTTTCCGCGCTACCGCGCGTTTGCAATGGCCGGCCTGTATCTGCTCGGCATTCTCATTGCCGTCGTTTTCGCGCTGACGTTTGGCAAAGCGGCCTTCCGCGGCAACCCGATCCCGTTCGTGATGGAGCTGCCGGACTATCGCCTGCCCACGCCGAAGACGACGCTTCTGCTGATGTGGGACAAGGCGAAGGATTTCCTGCACCGCGCGTTCACGATCATCTTCGCCGCCAGCATTGTCATCTGGGCGCTGCGCACGTTCGACCTGCAGCTGAATATCGCCGCAACCGACGCGGACAGCCTGCTCGCGCACATCGGACGGCTCATCGCGCCCGTCTTCCAGCCGCTCGGCTTCGCCGACTGGCGCGCTTCCACCTCGCTCATCGCGGGCTTTATGGCCAAAGAGGCGGTCATCAGCACGCTGACGGTGCTCGCGGGCGACGGGCAGCTGGGCGCGGTTTTCACCGCCGCCTCAGCCATCAGCTTTCTCGTGTTCACGCTGCTGTACACGCCGTGCGTTGCGGCCGTCGCGGCCATCCGCCGCGAGCTGAATTCCTCCGCGCGCACGCTGGGCATCGTGGTGATGCAATGCGGCATCGCGTGGGTTTGCGCGGCGCTCGTCTATCAGCTGATTCGCCTGTTCGCCTGATGAAAGGAGCCTCCGGATGAAACCGCTCGATTTCATAATCCTGGCCGCAATCGCCGTGGCGCTGTTTTTCGCCGTGCGCGCGGTTTTTCGCGACAGGAAAGGCGGCGGCTGCCGCTGTGGCAGCGGCTGCTCGGGCTGCTGCAAAAAATGCAGAAAATAGGTTTCAGATAACGGGTTTGAGAC
>CAKTTL010000001.1 GCA_934615235.1 uncultured Clostridia bacterium | reverse complement strand
TAGAAGAACGAAACCTGACTCGTCTCGGGCAGATTATCCAGCGCGCCCTGCGCGCGAAGCATTTCCACTACGCCCGAGCCGATCTTCGCTCTCACACAGAGATCTTCGATGGAGAGGAATTCCTGTCCGTCCTTGCGCGCTTCCACGATGGAAATCGCTGCGTTCAGGCCCAGACCGGGGATTGCGTTGAACGGCGGCAGGATATCGTTGTCGACCACCTGGAAATTCTCCGCTTCGCTCTTGTACAGGTCGATCGGCAGGAGCTTGATCCCGCGGCAGGCCATTTCCAGCGCGATTTCACCGAGCGTGATCTGATCTTTTTCGGCGGCGGAAAGCGATTTCTGCCGTGAGTCGAGATCGTCGAGCACATCGCGCAGCTCGTCTGGCGTTTTCGACATGAGGTTGATGTCGAACGCGTCAGCGCGGACGGTGTAATAGGCGGCGTAATACGCCGTCGGACGATAGAGCTTGAACCATGCCACGCGCAGCGCCATCGTGACGTACGCCACCGCGTGTCCCTTCGGAAACATGTATTTGATCTTTTTGCAGCTGTCGATGAACCATTCCGGCGTATCCGCCTCGCGCATGGCTTCTTCCATTTCGGGCTTCAATCCGCGGCCTTTGCGGACGGATTCCATCGTGGTGAACGCCATTTTCTTTTCGACGCCCTGCATGATCAGCGAGTTCATGATATCGTCGCGGCAGCAGATGCAGTCCTTCAGCTGCGCCGTGCCCGCGGCGATCAGATCGGCCGCGTTGCCGAGCCACACGTCCGTGCCGTGCGACAGGCCCGAAATGCGTACCAGCTCGTCCATCGTGCTCGGGTGCGTTTCGTCGAGCATGCCGCGCACGAACCTCGTGCCGAATTCCGGAATGCCGTACGTGCCCGTGGTACAATGAATCTGCTCCTGGGTTACGCCGAGCGCGTTGGGGCTGGAGAACAGGCTCATCACGCCCGGGTCGTTCAGCGGGATCGTCTTTGCGTTTATGCCGGTCAGCCGCTCGAGCATGTTGATCATGGTCGGGTCGTCGTGGCCGAGCAGGTCGAGCTTGACGAGCACGTCGTGCATCGAGCCGAAGTCGTAGTGCGTGGTGATGACGCTGCTGTCCGGATCGTCCGCCGGGTGCTGAATGGCGGTAAACTGGTAGATTTCGTACTGCCGCGGCAGAACCACGATGCCGCCCGGATGCTGGCCCGTCGTGCGTTTCACGCCCACGCACATCAGCGCCAGGCGGTTCATTTCGGCCTCGGGCACCTGTTTGCCGCGCTCTTCCATGTATTTTTTCACGTAGCCGTACGCCGTCTTGTCGGCCATCGTACCGATGGTGCCGGCGCGGAAGACGTTGCCTTCACCGAAGAGCTGCTCGACGTATTTGGCCGCTGTCGGGCGGTATACGCCGGAGAAGTTCAGATCGATATCCGGCACCTTGTCGCCCTTGAAGCCGAGGAAAACCTCGAAGGGGATATCGAACCCTTCGCGCAGGCAGTCCTCGCCGCAGACGGGGCATTTTTTCGGCGGCAGGTCGACGCCGCAGGTTGCCAGCTCGTGCTTGACGTCGAAGTAGCTCCATTTGCATTTGGGGCAGCGGTAGTGCGGCGGCAGCGGGTTTACCTCGGTAATGCCGCACATCGTCGCGACGAACGAAGAGCCGACCGATCCGCGCGAACCGACGAGGTAGCCGTCGGCGTTCGATTTGGAAACCAGCTTCTGCGCGATGGAATACAGCGTTGCAAAACCATAACCGATGATGGAGCCAAGCTCCTTCTCGAGCCGCGCCGTGACGATTTCGGGCAGCTCGTCGCCGTAGCGGCGTTTCGCCTCGCCCCAGCTGCGGTTTTGAATATCGTCCGCCGCGTCTGCCCAGAAGGGCTGGAAGGTTTCTTTTCCCTCCGGGTGCTTGGGAAACAGGCGTACTTCGCCCACCTTGTCGGCAATCTTGCGCGGGTTTTCAATCACGACCTCGCGCGCCTTTTTTTCGCCCAGATAGCTGAATTCTTCCAGCATTTCGTCGGTCGTCTTGAAGTACAGCGGCGCCTGATTATCCGCGTCGGAGAAGCCCTGTCCGGCCTGCAGGATGGCGCGCGCCTGCGCGTCGCGCGGGTTGAGAAAATGCACGTCGCCCGTCGCGACGACGGGAATGCCGCATTTCTCGCCCAGCCGGACGATTTTGCGGTTCAGTTCGCGCAGTTCCTCATCATCCTTGACGCGCCCCTCGCGCACAAGAAACTCGTTGTTGCCGATGGGCTGGATTTCGAGATAATCGTAAAAGCGCGCGATGCGCGAAAGCGTCTGATCGTCCTTGCCGTCCAGCACGGCGCGGAAAAGCTCGCCCGCCTCGCACGCGCTGCCGAGCAGCAGCCCGTTTCGATATTTCTGGATGAGCTTTCGCGGCATATGCGGACGGCGCGCAAAGTATTGCAGATGGCCGGCCGAAACGAGCCGGTTGAGGTTGGTGATGCCGTCCTGGCAGGCCGCCAGCAGGATAATATGGTGGCTCTCGCCGATTGCGCCTTCGGAAAATCCGCTGTTGAGTTCGCGCAGTTTGGTGATGCCGCGCTCCTCGGCAAGCGCGAGCATGCGGGCGAGGCAGAGCGCCGTGGCTTTCGCGTCGTGTACCGCGCGGTGCGCGTTTTTCAGGCTCACGCCAAGATGCTTGCAAAGCGCGCCCAGTTTGAAGCTTTTCAGCTTCGGATACGCGCGCCTGGCAAAGGCCAGCGTATCGAGCACCGGACCGTGCCATTCCATCCCGCAGCGCTTGAGCTCTTCCTGCAAAAAGCCGTGATCGAACGTCGCGTTATGCGCGGCGAATACGCCGTCGCCGATGAAGTTGAGCAGCTGCGGCGCAAGTTCGGCGAAAGAGGGCTGGCCGTGTACCATCTGGTTGGTGATGCCGGTCAGCTCGGTGATTTTTTCCGGCAGCGGGACGCCCGGGTCGACCATCAGGGAAAGGTCGTCCTGCACCTGGCCGTCGCGAAGGCGCACCGCGCCGATTTCGATAATTCGATCCTTCTTTGAACTCAGCCCCGTCGTTTCGAAGTCAACGACGATAATATCGCCCTTCAGGCCGCGATCATCCGCGTCAAGAACGATGTCCGCATCGTCGATGAGATAGCCCTCGCAGCCGGGAATGAGCTTGATATTGTTTTTCTTGGCCGCACCGAACGCTTCAGGGAACGCCTGTACTACGCCGTGATCCGTCACGGCCACGGCCGGATGGCCCCATCTGGCCGCCTGGGCGATCAGATCGCTGGCGGAGGAAATGCCGTCCATGCTGCTCATCTGTGTGTGCAGGTGCAGCTCGACGCGCTTTTCTTCGGCCGTATCCTGCCGTTCGGGCGGTGCTTTGGCCGTCTCGATATCGTTGAGCATGACGACGATATCGCGCGAGAATTTGTCGTACTGGCAGTCTCCGCGAACGGTCAGCCACGAGCCGGGCTTTACCGCCGCGCAGATGTTGTCCACGCGCTCGATCTCCTCGGGCGTGGGCGCGGCGGGCGGGGCGTCGCCGTTGTCTCCGCCCGGGCGCTTGCGCCGGTAGCGGAGAATCGACTTGCAGTTGATGGTGCTGGTGTAATCGGTAATGGCGAAGGTGAGCAGCCTCATCTCGCCGCCGCGCAGTTCGCGCGTATCGACCGAGACGACCTCGCCGCGGACGGCGACGCGCCCGCTGTCTTCCTTGAGACTCGAAATCGGCAGAATTTCGTCTTTAATTGCAAAGCCCATGATCCGCTGCGGGCCCTCGGGCTTTTTCTTTTCCTGCGTCTCCTTTGCAAGCTGCTTGGCCTGCTGCTGCACGGCCTGCTGAGCGCGCTCTTCCAGCGCCGCCACGCGCGCCTTCTGCGCTTCCAGATCGACCGAGCAGATAAATACCGGCTCGACCTGCATGCGGAAAACGTCTTCCATAATGGCGGCAAGCCGCTTGTCGATCTCGCGCACGCGCACGTAATTCATCGCCATTTCCGAGGGGAGAGAAACGATCAGCCGGTCGCCATCAAAGCGCCATTCGGCGTTGCGCAGCCACGGCTTCACGCCCGGAGACTGGCGCGAAAGGCATTCGGCCAGAAAGGGGAGATAAGGCGTAATATCGCGGCGCACGTCGTCCGCCAGCGCGGGCGAGCAGACGCGGAGAGAGACCTTCAGCCCATGGAAGCTGCGCTGCAGCAGATCGCGCAGGCGCAGAAATTCCTGCTCTTCGACGAGCTTATCGGCGAGAAAGCAGATCAGCAGCTTCGTTCCGTCACGGCTGACGAGTACTTTTTCAAGCGTCAGGTGCGGAATGAGCGTGGCCATGGAAGATTGGAGAAGAGATTGCCAGTCCATAGTGCGTCCTTTCTGAAAAAGGAATGAAAACGTTGCTTTGGAAATGAGTATACAACGCAGGAAAAAATAATGCAAGTGCGCGGCGGCGCGCTTGACGCGCGGACAGGGAATGGTTATCATACAATCAAGTTGAATCGAATTGAGGAGAGACAAAATGCAGCGGAATCTTTTTGAAACCTGCACGCCTGAGGCGGCGGGAATTCCCAGCGGCGCGATTGAGGAATTTCTGCGTCTGCTCGCGCGCGACCGGACGGCGCAGCATGATCTGCTCATCGTCCGCAACGGAAAGCTTTGCTTTGAAACCTACTGGAAGCCGTTCACGCCGGAATTTCGCCACAGGCTGTATTCGTGCAGCAAGAGCATCGTTTCCACAGCGGTCGGAATTCTGATCGAACGCGGACAGCTTTCGCTGGAAGACCGCGCCGTAACGTTTTTCCCGGACAAAGCGCCGAAGAACGTGCATCCCTGGCTTGCAGAGATGACGATTCGCGACATGCTGCGCATGGCGACGTGCTATGAGCACGGCGCGTCCTATAAGCCGACCGATCCGGACTGGGAGGCGACGTTCTTTACCGACGAGGTTTCGCATAAACCCGGGCAGGTTTTCAGCTACTGTACCACGGCTACGACCATGCTCTGCATGATCATCAGGCGGGTCAGCGGTCAGGAATTTATGGGCGTTTTACGCCCTGTATTCGACGAGCTCGGCATCGCGCGCGAAGCTTTCTGCGTGGAGACGCCGTGCGGCCATGAATGGGGCAGCTCCGGCGTATGCTTCACGGCGCGTGAGTTTGCCAAATTCGCCGATTTGTGCACGCATTATGGCCGCTATAACGGCAGGCAGCTTCTGCCGGAAAGCTATATGCGCGAGGCAACAAGAAAGCAGATCGATAACGCGATCGAGCAGTCCTCGCCCGATACGGGAACCGGCTACGGATATCAGTTCTGGCCGATGCGTCAGGGGTTTGCCATGCACGGTATGGGCGGACAGTTCGCGCTTTGCCTGCCGGAAAAGAATCTGACGATGATCACGAACGGATACGACGAATTGATGGGCCGCTGCAAGGACAACGTATTCACGCTTTTCTGGGACGTGCTTTATCCTGCGCTTTCTGATTCGCCCCTTCCGGAGGACGAAGCGGCGCAGGCAAGCCTTGCACGCCTGTGCGGGACGCTGGAACTTCCCTGCCCGGAAGGCGAGCGGCATTCGGAAACGGAGCGCGCGATCGCGGGCAGGCGCTATAAAATGAGTTCCAATCCGCTCGGCATGCGGTGGATGCGCTTTGAATTTGAGGAGAACGAAGGCGTCTGGCATTATGAAAACGCGACGGGGGAACATGCGCTGCGCTTCGGACTGGGCAGACAGTGTGCCGCCGTTTTCCCGGAAACGCACTATTACGGCCGCTGTATCGGCACGCCCGCAAACCGGCCGTATCAGGCGTATAATTCCGCGGCCTGGACGATACCGGATTCGCTGCTTCTGTATTGTCATATTGCCGATATTCATCTGGCGAACCTGCGCGTTGCGTTCACCTTCGACGGTGATACCGTTACGCTTTACGCGCGCAAGCATGCGGAATTTTTCATGAACGAATATACCGGGTTCGCATCCGGTCAGTGGGAGGAATAACCGGTCTGTGCGTCCTCCCGCGCGAGTTTTGCGACAGGACGGCGCAAAAGCGCCGTTGCCGCCAGCAGCATCACGCCCCAGATGAGGAACACGCCGCGAATGCCGACGCTGCCTGCGAGCCAGCCGCCCGCGAGGCAGCCGATGGCGCGCGCAAACCCGAAAGAGCAGAGCGTAAGCAGCGTCTGTACGGAGCTGGAAAGTTCCGGCGCGACGATCCGGCTCAGATACAGCGAGGGGAAGAACTCGAAGCAGAACGTCGCCGATACCGCCGCGAGCTGCGCGACCACGACAAGCGGCCAGCTGCCCAGACGGCTGGCGATATAAAGGCCGATCCAGCGAAGTCCGTTGAGCGTAAAGCCGATTATCTGCCATCTCCAGACGCTGTATCTGCGCATGATCTTTTCCGCGACGAAGAAAAACGGCACTTCCGGCAGCACGGACAGGAAGATAATCAGCGAAGAAACGCGATTGTCAACCTGCATCTCGCCCAGGTACGCGCCGAAGAAAGAATTGTAAAAAAGCGAGGTCGTCGTCCCGAGCATGACCAGCCCGAGCAGCGCGCGCACGCGCTTATCCCGCAAAAGCGCGCGCGGGGAGATTTTCTCCTTGCCGTGCTGATGGCCCTGAACGGGCGGAAAAGCCAGCGCCAGCAGCGCGGCGACAAAGAGCGAATACGCCGTCCAGGTATAAAGATGGCGCAGGGAACGCACGAAAAAAGCGCCCACAAGCAGCACGCCCAGCTGATAGCCGATCGTGCCCATCAGCCGAATCCGGCTGAAAGGCCGGCCGATCGAATCCATGTATTCGATGCCGATAGCGGAGCAGATCGGGGTAACGGGCTGAATCAGCGCCTGCGAGAGGGAAAGCAGCGCCAGCAGCGGCAGAAAGCGCGTCGCGGGCCGCGGCAGGGAAAAATCCGTCAGCGAGTCGACGAGCAGATACGCCGCGCCCGTAAGCGCAAGCAGGCAGCAGACGAGCGCCCTTTTCCGTCTCGCCCGGTCGGACAGAACGCCCAGCAGCGGCATCAGCGCCATGCCGATCAGCGTCGGCAGGGAGCTGAGCGCGCCGATCTGCGACACGCTCAGCCCGATCTCCGCGTAGTATTTCGAGGCGAACGTCGTAAAACCGTTCAGGATAAAAAAGACGATAAAGAAAACCGAAAGCGCGACCGCGCCCGGATGCTTCATTTGCATGCACTCCATTTTTGCCGCGCAGGGCGCGGTTTATTGCCGCATCGCGTTCAGCGCTTCCAAAAGCGCTTTAGCCGGATCTCCGCGCTGGGAGACGGGAGGCTGTCCCTTGCGGAAAAGCGCGAACCCGCCCGGCGCGCCGGCCACGCCGATATCCGCCTCGCGCGCTTCGCCGGGGCCGTTGACGACGCAGCCCATGACGGCCACGCGCAGATCGTGCTTCCAGTCCTTCGTCGCGTCCTCGACCTGCCTGGCGATGCCGGCCACGTCGATGCACGTGCGGCCGCAGGTGGGGCAGGAGACGACGTCGACGCCGTGACGCAGCCCGAGCGCGCGCAGAATTTCCAGCGCGGCGGCGGGCTCCGCGACAGGATCGCCGGAGAGAGACACGCGCATTGTATCGCCGATGCCGTCGCTCAAAAGCGAGCCCAGCGCGATGGCCGATTTGATCGTTCCGCGGCCGGGCAGCCCCGCTTCGGTTACGCCGATATGCAGCGGATAGCCGCACCGGCGCGAAAGCAGGCGGTTCACTTCGATCGTTTCTTTAACGTTGCTCGCCTTGACGGAAATGACCACGTCGTCGAATCCGGCGTTTTCCAGCATGCGCACATGGTTGAGCGCGCTCTCGGCCATTGCTTCGGGGGAAGGCCGGCCGTATTTGGCCAGCAGTTCCTTTTCAACCGAGCCGGAATTCACGCCCACGCGAATCGGTACATGATGCGCTTTTGCGCAGTCGGCGACGGCGCGAACATGCGCTTCGCCGCCGATATTGCCGGGGTTGATGCGCAGCTTATGGACGCCGTTTTCCATCGCGCCCAGCGCGAGACGGTAATCAAAATGAATATCCGCCACCAGCGGCACGGGCGACGCGTCGACCAGCGCGCGTACGGCCCGTACGCACGCCTCGTCGTATACGGAAACGCGGACGATGTCGGCTCCGGCGGCGCGAAGCGCCCTGATTTGAGAAAGCGTCGCTTCGACGTCGCGCGTGTCGGTGTTCGTCATGGATTGAACCGAAACGGGAGCGCCGCCGCCGATGGCGACGGAACCGCAATGGACCTGCTTTGTCATTTGAATAACCTCACGATATCCTGATACATCACCAGCGCCATCAGCAGCAGAAGAAGTCCGAAGCCGATCAGCACCACGATGCTCTCCTTCTCCGGAGGGATGCGCCTGCCGCGGATTTTTTCAACCAGCAGGAAGATCAGCTTGCTGCCGTCCAGGCCGGGAATGGGGAGCATGTTGAAAATACCGAGGTTTACGCTGATGAGCGCGGCCAGCTGCAGGTAACTGCGAACGCCGCCCGCCTGCGTCTGTTCCTTGACGACCGTCACCGTGCCGATCGGCCCGGCCAGCTCGTCAGCGCCTTCGCCCTTGAAAATCAGGTTGCGCAGGAACGTTACGATCGAGCCGGACATTTCGCCGGTTGTTTCCAGCGAGTATTGCAGCGATTGTCCGATGGGGAAGCGGTAAGGCACGACCTTATACTGGATGCCGATCATCAGCCGCCGATCCGTCTCCGACCAGCGCGGCGTGAGGGAGAGCTCGATTTCCTTTCCGTCACGTTCCAGGACGAACTGAATCTCGCTTTCGCCCGCGTCGGTAATGAACTGCGAAGCGTCGGCGGAGGTCTGCACCTCGCGCCCGTTGACGCTGACGATTCTGTCGCCGATCTCGAAGCCCGCTTCCTTCGCCGGCAGGCCGTCGATCAGCCCGCCCACGACGGGCGTGCTCGCCCACAGACCAATGGCGGAAAAGAGAAAAAACAGCGCCAGCACGGCCACGAGCATGTTAAACAGCGGCCCGCCTACGGAAATCAGCGCGCGCTTCCAGATTTTCTGGCGCGAATACGCGCCCGGATTGTCCGCGTCGCCGTTTTCATCGTCCGCGTAGAAGCGGCAATAGCCGCCGAAGGGGAGCGCGCGCAGCGAGAAGAGCACGCCGTTTTTTTTGCCTGTGTGCGAAAAGAGCTTCGGTCCGAAGCCGATCGCGAATTCCGCCACTGGTACGCCCGTCGCCCGCGCGGCGAGGAAATGTCCCAATTCGTGCAGCATGACCAGCACGCCGAACATGATAATGGCCAACAGCCAGTAAAGCAGATTAATCAAAGCCAGCCTCCTCCTGAAGCAGTTTTATGCGCCCGTTCGAGTCAGGATGCCTTCCGCGACGCGGCGCGCCAGCGCGTCCGCAACAAAGACGGCCTCAACGCTGTCCGCGGGCTGATCGCCGGCGGCTTCGAGCGTATCGCGGTTGAGCTGCCAGATGCGGCCGAACGGGATGCGCCCGGAAAGGAACGCGCCTACGGCGACTTCATTCGCCGCGTTCAGCATCGCGCAGGCCGCTCCGCCCGCGCGCAGCGCGTCATAAGCCAGGAACATGCCGGGGAACTTTGCGCGGTCCGGCGCTTCAAAGGTCAGGCTGCCGATCTGCGCCAGATCGAGCGGCTTCGCGCCCGTTTCCAGCCGGTCGGGAAGGGCCATCGCGTACAGAATCGGCAGGCGCATATCGGGTACGCCCAGCTGCGCCAGCACGCCGCCGTCGGCAAATTCGATCATCGAATGAACGATCGACTGCGGGTGGATGAGCACATCGATTTTTTCCGGCGGCATGTCGAACAGCCAGCGCGCTTCGATGATTTCCAGCGCCTTGTTCATCATGCTTGCCGAATCGATCGTGATTTTTCGGCCCATCGACCAGTTCGGATGATGCAGCGCCTGCTCGACGGTCGCGTTTTCGATCTCTTCCGCGCGCCAGGCGCGGAAGGGGCCGCCCGACGCGGTGAGAAGAATGCGCGAGGGCGCGTTTGTATCGCGGGCGCGCAGACATTGGAAGATGGCGCTATGCTCGCTGTCCACGGGCAGAAGCGGCTTCCCGGCTTTGCGCGCGGCTTCCGTCACCAGCGCGCCGCCCGCGACGAGCGCTTCCTTGTTGGCCAGCAGCACGCGCTTGCCCGCGCCGAGCGCGTCCATCACGGCGGGCAGCCCTGCAAAACCCACGACCGAAACGAGCACGTCGTCCGCTTCGGCAAGCGTAGCCGCGGCTTTCAGACATTCCGGGCCGAAAACCCAGTCGATGTGCTTCAAGTCGTCCGGAATGCTTTCCGGTTCCCGCACCAGCCCGCACATGCGCGGATGAAACTGCCGCGCCTGCGCGAAAAGCTTTTCGGCGTTGGTATTCGCGGTCAGCGCGATAATTTGAAAGCGGTCCGCATGGCGGGCCGCTACATCCAGCGCCTGCGTTCCGATGGAGCCTGTGCTCCCCAGCAGCGCAATTTTTCTCATTTTTCCGTCTCCTTACAACAGTCCGCAGACCAGACAGTAGCCGTAGATGACGACCGTGGTGAACAGCACGCTGTCCACACGATCCATCATGCCGCCATGGCCGGGAAAGATTTTCCCGTAGTCCTTTACGCTGCAGAAGCGCTTGATGAGCGAAGCCGTCAAATCGCCCGCCTGTTCGGCTACGCCGCAGACCAGCCCCAGCGCAAGATACGGCCACAGGGGCATCGTCATGCCGATCTGCCGTTCCGCGGCGTAAAGCAGCGCGCCCAGCAGCATGCTGCCTGCGAGACCGCCCGCCGCGCCTTCCCATGTCTTTTTCGGCGAAAGAATGGGCGTCATCTTATGCCGGCCGACGGCTACGCCGGTGAAATACGCGGCCATATCGCCGAAATAGGCGAAGAGGAACGCGCAGGTAATCAGCAGACCCGAACGGGTTTCGGGCGTAATCTGCAAAAGCGAGACAAGCAGCGCAAAGGGGACGGCGGCGTATCCTGCCGCGCAGAGCGCGGCCAGCATTTCCGGCAGGTTCGGCTCCCTGCGGAACAGGTGGCACAGCAGCACAGCGAAAACCGGCAGCGGCGCGCACACGAGCACGGACTGCGCGGGAATGAAAAAGCCGAGCGCCGGCGTAATCGCCGCGCAGACGTAACAAATCCATTTTACGGGATGAATATTCTTCGCCGCAAAGGCGTCGAGAAATTCATGGCAGCAAATCACTGAAGCCGCCGCCAGTACCGGCAAGAGCAGGTATTTGCGCAAAAGCAGCACGGCGCACAGCGCCAGCGCGAAAAGAGTTCCGGTAATGACCCGCTGCTTCATAGGTTGCCTCCGTTATTTTTCATTGCGGCCGCCAAAACGCCTGTCGCGTCCGGCGAAATTATCCAGAGCGGCGTGGTAATCGTCCACCCCGAAATCGGGCCAGAGGGTGGGAGAAAACTGCAGCTCGGCATATGCGGCCTGGAAGGGGAGAAAGTTGCTCATCCGCTCCTCGCCGCTGGTGCGGATGACCAGATCCACATCCGGCTGGCCGTGCGTGTCCAGCGCCTGCCGGAGGGTATCCTCGGTGATTTCCGCGGGATTGAGCGCGCCTGAAAGCGCCTGCTCGCACAGCGCGCGCGCCGTGCGGCGCAGCTCGTCCCGGCCGCCGTAGTTGATGGCGAAGTTCAGCTGCAGCCCGGTGCGGTCCTGCGTGCGCGCCATGGCGTTTTTCAGCGCTTCGCGCTGTGGATCAGGCATATGCTCCACATCGCCGAGGATGCGGATGCGCACGTTGTTGCGGTAAAGGTTTTCCACTTCGCGGTTGCAGAATTCCAGCAGCAGCCCCATCAGCACGCCGACTTCTTCGGTGGAGCGCTTCCAGTTTTCCGTCGAAAACGCGTAAAGCGAAAGCACTTCTATCCCGAGATCGCTGCTTTCCCGGATGATTGCGCGCATCGCTTCCACGCCCGCGCGGTGGCCCATTGCGCGGGGAAGACCGCGCTTTTTGGCCCAGCGGCCGTTGCCGTCCATGATGATGGCGACATGCCGGGGCATGCGCTCGGGTTTCAGCCATTGTTCAGCCATGCGGCGTTTCCTCTTTCAATGCAGTTTGAAAGCCGCACACCGTGATTTCGCGCCCGCCGTTTTTTACGCGGACAACGCGAAGCGCGCCGTTCCCTTCGGAGCGGCGCGGAGCGCGGCTTTCGATAATATTCGGTTCAATGCCCGCCGCGCGCAGACGCGCGAGCGCTTCCTCCAGCGGCAGGCCCAGAAGCGTCTGCGTCAAACCGACATGATCTCCTTTTCCTTTTCGGCGGCGATCTTGTCCAGCTCCTTGATGGCGGCGTCGTGGATCTTCTGAATATCGGTTTCGGCGGATTTCTGATCGTCCTCGGTGATTTCGCTGTTCTTCTTCATTTTCTTGAACTGCTCGACGGCGTCGCGGCGAATGTTGCGGACGGCGACCTTGCTCTCTTCGCAGCTCTTCTTGACCATCTTGCTCAGTTCCTTGCGGCGCTCTTCGTTCAGCTCCGGCACGATCAGGCGGATGACGCGGCCGTCGTTGGCGGGGGTCATGCCCAGATCGCTCTTCATGATGGCCTTTTCAACCAGCGGAATCTGCTTGGGATCCCACAGGGAAATGACCAGCAGGCGCGGTTCGGGCGCGGAGATGTTGCCCAGCTGGTTGAGCGGGGTGGGCGTGCCGTAATAGTCCACGGTGATGCGGTCCAGCAGCTGCGGGTTGGCGCGGCCGGCGCGCAGGGTGGAGAAATCCTTTTTCAGAGCAGCGGCGGTTTTGTTCATTTTGTCTTTTGCGTTTTCGAGAATCTGATCCGTCGTCATGATGTATCACTCCTGTTCTGCATGCGCTTTATAAGCCTATTGTACCCTGTTTTGGCAGATTACGCAAGTGGGATGTTTTTTCAGCCGCGCCCTGCGCGGCAAAAATTTGCCGGAGTTTTGACAGAAAGCCGCGGAGCATATATAATTTGAGGCGAAAAACAAATCCGGAAGGTGGATGGGAAGATGTTCTGGTATTATTACCTCAACCCCATTTTGATCGCGGCCGCGGTGATTCCGGCGGTGGCGCTGCTGGTGAAGGTATACCGCGCCGACCGGCTCGAGCGCGAGTCGTGGGTGCTGCTGATTTCTCTGGTAATCGGCGGCGTAATCGCGACGGCGCTGGCGAAGGTGACGGAGCGCGCGGGCGATTTCCTGCTGAATCTCGTTTTCCCGAATTCGCCGGAGCTGTATAATATTTTCATGTTCTTCGGCGTGGTGGCGTTTTCGGAAGAAGGGTTCAAGTATCTGCTGCTCAAGCGCCGCACATGGTATGATCCGGAATTCAACAGCCAATTTGACGGCGTGGTCTACGCGGTGTTCGTCTCGCTCGGTTTCGCGCTGTGGGAGAATATCGCTTACGTGCTCATGTACGGCTTCGGAACGGCGCTTGTGCGCGCGGTAACGGCCGTGCCCGGGCATGCGTGTTTCGGCGTTTTCATGGGCGCGTGGTACGGGTTTGCAAAGCGGTATCAGAACGCGGGCAACGAAAGCATGTCGAAGCTGTGCCGCGTGCTGGCGGTCGTCGCCCCGGCGCTCCTGCACGGCGCGTACGATTATATCGCTTCCGGCTCGTCGCAGAGCAGCGAGTGGATTTTCATCGGTTTCATCGCCGCGCTTTTCGCTGCGTCGTTCCTGCTTGTGCGCAAACTTTCGAAGAACGACCGATATATTTGATCCTGCCGGCGTTCCGTGCGCTTGCGTTCTCTGACAAAGAGGACGCAAGTGCATATTTTTTGTCCGGAAACGCTATTGCCAACGGCGGCGCGTTAGCGTATGATAGGGTATAAAGGCTGCCATTGAATATCACATGGGAGGTTTTATCCGATGCGACTGGAACAATATTACGAAAACATGGACGTTCGGATGATGCACGCGGGCGAAAACGCGCCGCATGCGTATTTCATTCCGTTTGAAAAAGGACAGAACGCCCGCGCCACGCGCGAGGAAAGCAAACGCTTTACGCTCCTTAACGGCGAGTGGGATTTTGCGTATTATGACAGCGCGCGCGATCTGCCAAGCGAGTTTGATCCCATGACCGTCACGTTTGAAAAGACGATGCCCGTGCCCGGCGTGATGCAGCTGCACGGCTACGACGCCATTCAGTATACCAACGTGCGCTATCCTTTCCCGTATGATCCGCCGTTTGTGCCGGCGGAAAACCCGTGCGGGCTGTATCGCCGCACGCTGACGCTGGAAAAGAAGCCCGAAGCGGTCTATCAGCTCGTTTTCGAGGGCGTGGACAGCTGCCTGTTCCTGTGGGTAAACGGCAAATTTATCGGCACCAGCCAGGTTTCGCATTCTCCGGCGGAGTTCGATGTGACGGACGCGCTTTGCGCGGGCGAAAACACGCTGTGCGTGCTCGTGCTGAAATGGTGCTTCGGCAGCTATTTTGAGGATCAGGACAAGTTCCGCTGGACCGGTATTTTCCGCGACGTGTACCTTGTGCGGCGCGAAGCGCAGCATGTGGTCGATTTCAACGTCCATACCGAGCTGAACGACGATTTTACGAAGGCCGTCGTTCGCTTTGACGCGGAATTCTCCGCACCCGGCGGCGAATGCGCGTGCGAACTGCTCGCGCCCGACGGGACGAGCGTCGCCCGCAAGGAAACCGAAGGCGGCAGATGCGAGTTTACGCTGAACGCGCCGGCGCTGTGGACGGCGGAAACGCCCGAACTGTACACGCTGGTCTTCTCCTGCGGCGAAGAAACGATCGCCCGCCGCGTGGGCGTGCGCAAAATCGAAGTGCGCGACGAAGTCGTGCTGCTCAACGGCAAGCCCGTTCGTTTCCGCGGCGTGAACATGCATGAGAGCAGCTGCGATACCGGCGCGTATACGCCGCGCGAGCATATTCTGCGCGACGTGACGATTATGAAGCGCCACAACATCAACGCCGTGCGCACCAGCCACTATCCGCAGCCGCCGTATTTCTACGAGCTGTGCGAGGAGCTGGGCATTTACGTGCTGGACGAGGCGGATCAGGAAACGCACGGCGTTGTGACGCTCTTTGGCGGCTACGACGGCGGCGAGCCCTATAACCGCATCGCCGACGATCCTGCGTTTGAAGGCGCGGTGCTGGATCGCGTGCAGCGCATGGTGCTGCGCGATAAGAACTTCCCGTGCGTGGTGATCTATTCGATGGGCAACGAATCCGGCCACGGCGTGAACTTTGACAAGGCGCTCGCCTGGACGAAGCGGTACGATCCTTCCCGCCTGACGCATTACGAGCGCGCGTCCTTCCCGCCGGCGGGGATGGAAATCAACCGGACCGATCTGGATACGTACAGCCGCATGTACCCGTCCATTCAGGAAATTCGCAAATATTTCAAGGAGCACACCGTCTGCAAGCCGTACATCCTGTGCGAGTACAGCCATGCCATGGGCAACGGCCCCGGAGACCTGGAGGCGTATTTCCAGGAATTCGAAAGGGAACCGCGCATGTGCGGCGGCTTCATCTGGGAATGGTGCGACCATGCGCCCTGCGTCGGCGTGAACGCCGCGGGACGCAAAATGTACCGCTACGGCGGCGATTTTGGCGAAACGCTGCATGACGGCAACTTCTGCGCCGACGGCCTTGTCTCGTCCGACCGTACGCCGCATCCGGGCCTGCTGGAGTATCAGAACGTGCTGCGCCCGCTGCGCGTCGCCAGCGCCGATCTGGCTTCCGGCAAAATCACGCTGAAGAATCAGCTTGATTTCGTCTCCACCAGGGGGCTGATCGCGCTTGAATGCACGCTTTCCGGCGGCGGAAAGCCGGAAGAGACCGTGCGCATTGAAGCGGACGCGCTGGACATCCCTGCGCGCTCCTTCGGCACGATTACCGTGCCTGCGCGCGCGGGCGGCGTGTGCATGCTGCGAATGATTCAGGCCGTCGATACCCCGTGGGCGGAGCGCGGCCATAAGCTTGGCTTCGAGCAGATCGGCCGGCCGGAATGCGGCTACGTCGCGCAGGAGCGCGCGGAAAAGCCCGTTGCCGTCGAAGGCCTGCAGGAGCGTTATGTAACCGTTTCGGGCGAAGGCTTCCGTTATCGCTACGACACGATGACCGGTCTGTTCGCGCAGATGGAGCACGACGGAAAGGCGCTTTTGAAAAAGCCCATGGCCTTCAACCTCTTCCGCGCGCCGACGGATAACGACCGTAACGTGCGTCACGTCTGGGAGGATCATCAGTATCGCTACGCCGTTTCGCGCGGCATGGGCACCGAGTGTGAGCTGAGCGATACGTCCGTCGCCTTCAAAACAAAGGTGCATTTGAGCGCGCAGTCCATCGACCTGCTGATGGACGGCAGCGTGACCTGGCGCGTGACCGGCGACGGCCGCGTGACGCTGAGCCTCGAACTGACGCGTCAGCCGAACATGCCCGCGTTCCCGCGCGTGGGCCTGCGGCTCGTGCTGCCCGCCGAATACGGCGATCTGCGCTATTTCGGCTACGGCCCGCTGGAAAGCTATTCCGACAAGCATTGCGCGTCCTACCTCGACTGGCATGAAAGCCGGGTGCAGGCGCAGTACACGCATCCGATCAAGCCGCAGGAGAGCGGCAGCCACTGGAATACCGAGGCGTTGATTCTCTCGGGCGCGCAGGGCGCGCTGGCCGTCTCGGGCGGAGCGTTCAGCTTCTCCGCGCTGCCGTATTCGCAGGAGCAGCTGACCGACGTGATGCACGACGACGAGCTGAGCGACGAGGGCGTGACCGTCCTGTGCCTCGACGCCGCGATGGCCGGTATCGGCTCCAACAGCTGCGGCCCGGCGCTGCCGAAGGAATACGAAACGCATTCGCACGTCTGCTGGCAGGCGACGTTTGAGCTGCGCTGAGAAACGGAGAACTGTTGAAATGGCAAAGCTGTATTTCCGGTATGGCGCGATGGGGTCGTCCAAATCCGCCAACGCCATCATGGTGCAGTATAATTATCAGGAGCGGGGGCAGCGAGCGCTGATGCTCAAGCCCCGGCTCGATAACCGCGACGGCGCGCGCGTCGTCGGCTCGCGCGCCGGGCTGCAGGCCGCCTGTTCCTATGTCGAGGAGCTGGATTCGATCGACCTGACGCAGTATCATTGCGTCATCGTCGACGAAGCGCAGTTCCTGAAAAAGGAACAGGTCGAGAAGCTTGTCTCCATCGTGGATGAAATGAACATCCCCGTTATCTGTTACGGCCTGCGCAGCGATTTCCGCGGTAACCTTTTCGAGGGCAGTCAGTGGCTGCTGGCCTGGGCCGATACGATTGAGGAAATCAAGACCGTCTGCTGGTGCGGCCGCAAGGCGACCTGCAACGCGCGCGTCTATAACGGCCGGGTGATCAAAACGGGCGAGCAGATCATGCTCGGCGGCAACGAGAGCTACGTCGCTCTCTGCCGCAAACACTGGGAAAAAGGCGAACTTGCGCCCGAAGAATAAAATCCGTTCCCCAAAAAGAGACTTTCTGGGAGGGAGCGCGAGGGAGGGGTTCTTTCTTCTGAAAGAACCCCTCCCTCGCATAAACCCTGTCGATTATCCGTTTTCCCCGTTTATCTGCCTGCGATATTCCCCGGGCGTTGCGCCGGTGGCCTGTTTGAAGCGGCGGATAAAGTTTTTCCCGCCGCCGAAACCGACCGTCCAACCGATTTCTTCGACTGAAAGGGTGGAAGTGAAGAGCAGGCGGCGCGCCTGGCTGAGCCGGACGGAGTTGAGATATTCGTACGGCGTCATGCCGGTGCAGCGGCTGAAGGCGCGGGTATAATAGTATTTGGAGAGAAACGCAATTGCGGCAAGTTCGTCGAGCGTCAGCTTTTCAGCGTAATGCTCTTCAATATAGCGCGCCGAGCGCAGAACGTTTTCGCGGCTGTCCGCTTCGGCTTCGCCCAGACGGGCCGCAGCGAGGTCGCAGAGCGAATCGAGCAGGGCGAGAACCTGCGTGCCGCTGTGTACGCGGCCGAGCAGACCGGGAAGCTGCATGCAGGCGCGCAGCTCGCGCATGCGTTCGACGGGCGCGCGGGCGGCGCCCATATCATAAACGGCGAAGCCGTCCCGGTGAATCAGGTTATAATAGAACTCGCAGCAGGGGCCGTTAAAGTTCACCCATTCATGCTCCCAATGATCGCCGGCGGTTTCGTAGCGGTGCGCCTGGCGCAGATCGAGCAGCGTGACGGTGCCGGGACGCATGAGGTAAGTTTTGCCCTGAAGCAGCAAACGGCCGCAGCCGCTGTGCGTGATGAAAACCTGATAAAGCGGACAGGGCGCATTGCGCTGCGTGAAATGATCCGGTCCGGCGTAAAAATAGCCGTAGGAACAGCCGCTGAGCGGCAGGGTCGGAACTTCCCGGTTCAGCGTGGGCGAGAGCATGACGGAGCCTTCGCGCAGATCGAGGTTGAAAAAACGCCCTTCTTCAGGGTTCAAGTGAAAATCCAACGCAGCCGGCCTCCTTTTGTCTGTGGTGAAAACGACAGGGGAAATTGTAAGCGGTTTGCGCAGACATGTCAACCGGCGCGTTGACTTTTCGACGGAGATGGATATAATTCGAAATGAGAAAAACAGGGGGAGTGAGAAAGAATGCTCTTGGCCGAAGCGCTGCAGAATCGCGCCGATTTGCAGAAGCGTATCGAACAGCTGAACGATCGCATCGAGGCGAACGTGCTGGTACAGGAAGGCGAAACGCCGCCGGAAAATCCGGAGAAGCTGATCTGCGAGGCGGAAGAATGCTATCGCAGGCTGGAAGCGCTGATGGTGCGCATTAACAACGCCAACGCCGCGACCCGAACGGCCGAGGGAACGCTGACGGAACTGATCGCCCGACGCGATTGTCTGATAAAGCGCACGGAGACATACCGGCGTTTTCTGGAGGAGGCGCGCAGCTGCACCCGGCGCGCGACGCGCACGGAAATTAAAATTCTCAGCGTAATCGACGTGGGCGCGTATCAGGCGAAATGCGATCAATACGCCAAAGAAGCGCGGCGGCTGGATACGCTCATTCAGGCGACGAACTGGACGACGGAATTGCGGTAAAAAAGCTGGTATTCCGGCGGAGCGGGCGCGATCTCGGCAGCGGAGAATGAGGCTGTGCGTATGGCGGCGCGCCGGGCCGTGCCCGTGGGTTCGAATCCCACGCTTATCAATGCAGCCCAGCATCGTTACAGACGCATCGTTTCTGGTTACGCTTTACAACCCAGCGCCGGCCGCCGGAAGAGGGCGGGTACGGGGGGCTTATTTGATTCCGCGTTTTACGGCGCTCTGCGCCGTTGAGGCAATCCCGCGTCATACCGCGTAAAGGCCGACGGATGCCTTCAAATTATGCGGGATTGCCTTACATGCAGTCGCCGCCTTTCTTCCACTTGCGCGTGCAAAGTTTTTGCGTTACACTATATCCATAAATTTCTTTCGGAGGAGAATACGATGATCGAACTGCCGAAAACCAGAAAAGACGTGCCGGAAGGCTGCCTTTGGAAGCCGGAACACATTTATAAAACCCAGGAAGACTGGGAAGCCGATTTTGCCTATGTCAAGGAAAACGCCGCGAAACTCGCCGAATGCGCGGGGACGCTCAAGGATGGCTGCGCGGCCGTCCTCAACGCGCTGCGTATTTACGCCGAAGCGGGCGAGCATCTTTCCCGCCTGTATACCTATGCAGCGACGAATCTCAATTCCGATAACTCCGATTCGTTCTATCAGGGGCTGATCGCGCGCGCGCAGAGCCTTGCCACGCAGTTCTACGCCGCTTCGGCGTTCCTGCAGCCGGAGCTTCTCAGCCTGCCGGAGGAGACGCTCGAGGCGTATATCGCCGATCCGGACTTTGCCGATTACGACGTGTACCTCAAGGATCTGGAGCGCATGCGTCCGCATACGCTTTCCAGCGAAACCGAAACGCTGCTGGCCAACGCGTCCGAAGCGCTGGGCGGCGCGAGCAATATCTACGATATGTTTACCGACGTTGATATGAGCCTGGGCAAGGTGCGCGATGAAAACGGCAAGAGCGTTGCGCTCACCAACGCGCTGTACGGTTCCATGATGGAAAGCAGGAATCGCACCGTTCGCCGCGGCGCGTATGAACGGATGATGAAGGCCTACGCCGCCTATGGCTCGACGTTCGCCGCCATGTATTCCACCAACGTCAAGGCCGACGTGTTCGGCGCTCACGCGCACGCCTATCACAGCGCCCGCGAAGCCGCGCTGTATCCGGACGATATTCCGGAAAGCGTATACGACAACCTGCTCGAGGCGATTCACGACGCGCTGCCCGTGCTGAACGCCTATTCCGAAATGCGGAAGGACGCCTTCGGTATCCCGAACGTCCATATGTACGACCTGTACACGCCTATGGCAAAGGATTTCCATATGGAGCTTACCTTTGACGATGCGTACGAGCTGCTGCTGGAAGCGGTCGCCCCGCTGGGCAAGGATTATCAGGATGTGGTTCGCTCCGCGAAGAACGCCGGATGGATCGACGTTTACGAAACGCCCAACAAGAGCAGCGGCGCGTATTCCAACGGCGGCGCTTACGGCGTGCATCCGTACGTGCTGCTCAATTACCGCCCCGAGCTGGACGGCCTGATGACGCTCGCCCACGAGATGGGTCACGCGATGCACAGCTATTATTCCAACAAAACCCAGCCGTACTTCAAGAGCGATTATACGATTTTCGTGGCTGAAGTCGCGTCCACCTGCAACGAGGTGCTGACGATTGAATCGCTGCGCAGGCGATATGCGGGAAACAAGGACGCGCAGATCGCGCTGATCGGCCGCCTGCTGGAGGGCTTCCGCACGACCGTGTTCCGCCAGGCGATGTTTGCGGAATTCGAAATGAAGGCGCACGCGATGGAAGAGGCGGGCGAGCCGTTGACGCGCGAGTCGCTTTGCAAGATGTATTATGAGCTGAACAAGCTTTATTACGGCGGCAGCTGCAAGGTCGACCAGGTTGTTGAAAACGAATGGATGCGCATTCCGCATTTCTATAACGCTTTCTACGTTTACAAGTATGCGACGGGTTTCTGCGCGGCGGTCGCGCTGGCAAAGCGCATTCTGACCGGCGGCGAGGAAGCTGTGGCGGCTTACCGCAAGTTCCTTACGCTCGGCGGCAGCATGACGCCGATTGAGGAGCTGAAGGTGGCCGGCGTCGATATGTCCACGCCGGAACCGGTTGTTTCCGCGCTGGATTATTTCGCCGAGCTGCTGGCGGATTTCTCCGAAATGCTTAAATAACCCACGATCGCCCCGCATGGAGAAAACCGTGCGGGGCGATTTGAAGGAGAGAGAAATGGAACTGCTTGATATTTACAACGCGGACAGGCAGCGCACGGGAAGAACGTTGGAACGCGGAACGAAGGCGCAGCCGGGCGAGTACCATCTGGTGGTACACGCGTGCGTCTTTAATTCGCGCGGCGAAATGCTCATCCAGCAGCGGCAGCCGTTTAAGCTCGGCTGGTCGAACCTGTGGGACGTATCCATGGGCGGCCACGCCGACGCGGGCGAGAGCAGCCGCGAGGCGCTCGGCCGCGAACTGCGGGAAGAGCTGGGGCTGCATATCGAAACCGACGGACTGCGCCCGGTCGTGACGGTCAATTGTCCGACCGGCTTTGACGATTATTACACAATCCTGCGGGATGTTTCTCCCGACGAGCTAACGCTGCAGCCGGAAGAAGTGCAGCGCGTGAAATGGGCGAGCCGCGAGGAAATCTTCGAGATGATCGATTCCGGCGAATTTATCCCGTATTATAAGAGCATGATCGGGCTGCTGTTCGATTGCCGCGGGAAATATGGCTGCAGGAGCCGAAACGATGCCCGGCAGCCGCTATGACCGCTGCATCCGTCAGTATGATGAAATTTTCGCCGCGGAGGCGGCGAACGTCCCGAGCGTCGCGTCGACGGGAAACGCGTCGCTCGACGCAGGGCTCGACTGGCTGACGGAGGGCGCGCAGAGCGTGCTCGATTTCGGGTGCGGAAACGGAGTCGCGCTTTTCTTTTGCGCGCTGCGCGGTACGCGGCGGCACGTTGGAATCGACCTGTCGCGCAGGGGGATTGAAAGCGCGCTTATGCGCGCCGAAAAGATGCCCTGCGGCGAGTATGCGTTTACCCTGGGCGGCGTTGAGGCGCTGGAGAAAATCAAGGACCGATCGTTCGATTCGCTGCTGCTGATGAATATTCTCGATAACCTCTATCCGGACGACGCACGGACGGCGCTGCGGCATGCGGCGCGCGTTTTGAAGCCGGGAGGGCGCGCGCTGATAAAGCTGAACCCTTATCGAACGGAGAAGCAGATCCGCGAATGGAATCTCCGCGTGATCGAGGGGAACCTGTTCGACGACGGAATGCTCCTTTGGAACAACACGGACGACGCATGGCGCAGGATCATTTTGGAAACGCTGCGGGTCGTTGAGAAACGGGAAGTTTATTTTCCGGAATACCAGCTGCAGGAGCGGATGTTCCTTGCCATACGCGCGGAGGATATGTTATAATCTCATCACATCACAAAAGGGGAGAGTGTCCTTTTATGCTCGCCAGCCTGGAGAATTATTTTCTGCTTTTTTTCATCAGCGCCGTGCTTGGATGGATGATGGAAGTCACCTGCAAGCTCTTTGAATTCAAACGGTTCATCAACCGTGGCATGCTCATCGGCCCGTATTGTCCGATTTACGGCTTCGGTTCCGTGCTCATCACCGCGCTCCTTTCGCCCAGCGCCGGGCAGCCGGTGTTGGTGTTCGTGATGGCGATGGTCGTTTGCGGCACGCTTGAATATCTGACCAGCTACGTGATGGAAAAACTCTTCCATGCCCGTTGGTGGGATTACAGCAGGCGGCGTTTCAACATCAACGGCCGCGTCTGCGCAAACACGCTGATTCCCTTCGGTCTGCTTGGGCTTGCGATGATCTATGTGGTTAAGCCCTTCCTGTTCGGGCTGTTTGCGGGGATTCCCGTAACGGTGAAGCATGTTGTCTGCGGCACGCTGCTGGCGCTGATTCTCACAGACGTTGCGGTTTCCACGACGATTCTCGGAAAAGTTCGCAAGACGGCGGAGGACGCCAAGGGCGACAGCACCGAAGCGATTACCCGCGTTGTGCGCGAAAAGCTGGCCGAGCAGGGTGCGCTGGTTCGCCGTCTGCTGCTTGCCTTCCCGTATGCGCGGATTTATAACAGCGATCTGATTCAAAAGCTGCGCAAGCGCAGCGAAGAAATGCGCGCCGAAATCCGCCGCAAGGAAAACGGAATGCGCGAGGAAATCGAACAGCGCGAAGCGCGCATTCACGAAGAGCTGAAAAGAATCAGGGAACAGAAAAAACTGAAAAAGTAACGCGATTCAGACCGCCGCAGGAAAATGCGGCGGTCATTTTTTCCTTGACAGATGACGCCGGCGCATGTATACTAGCCGCCCCTGTAAAACAAAAGCGGAGGTGTGAAAATCATGCGGCGTGAAGACGAAACGAGAGAGAACGCGCTGGACACGGCGCTTGCGGCGCTGCTGCGGCAGGACGCGGCGCTGGACGGGCGACGGGAGGAAACGGCGATTCTCGCATGCAACGAAACGCTTGCCCTGCACGGCCTGGCGCTGACGCGCGAGGAAGCCGCCATGCTCGCGACGGCGCGAACGGAGAGCCTGCGGAAAAGCGGACGGGTGGAGTTCGGCGGCGGGATTACGCAGCGGCTGGTGCAGGCGTTTGCGGATTCGCCGTTCCTCACGCGCGAGAATCTCGCCTCAACGCTTGCGGAGCTGACGGAAATATTCTACGCCTTCAAAAACGAAACGATGGACGCGCTGACGGACGGCGAGCTGCTGCAGTTCATGCGCGAAGCGTTCGACGGCGCGTGCGGCGGTTCGACCGAGCTGCTGTGCGGACGCGAGCTTCCGCGCCTTGCGCGGCAGATTCGACAGGAGGGCGACAATGGAGCGATTTGAGCTGGCGCGCGCGCCGAAAACGTATTCGCAGGAAGAAATACTGGCTCTTCTGGCCGGACTGGCGCGTAAATGGACGCGCGGCGAGAGCACGTCGCTGCGCGAAGAAAAAGCGCGCGAAATGCTGGAATCCATCCTGTTTGTGATCGGCTTGCGGATGCGGGCGGGCGACGCGCCGGAAAGCGCGGCGCAGGCGTTTGCGGAAGGGCTGTCGCTGTGCCGCCGCAAGATGGCCTTCTGCCGGCGGACGCAGGAGCGGATTGTCGCCAATCTCTTTCAAACGCCGAATCACTTTTACGCCCTGACAATTCGCGAAGGGATCAACGGCTTTTTCAAGCTCTACGACCCGGAGTTCGCCGCGCAGCGGATTCATATCACCGCCGACTATCCGATTTATCCGGACAGGCCGAAAGCGGAGGGAATTGTGTTCATCGAACGCTATCTGCGCGCGATTGAGGCGGAAAACGATTTTCTTACGCATTTTTCGCCTGCGAACGTCGACCGGCTGCTTTGCGCGATGGGAAGCGATTATCGCAGCGCGCCGGTGAACCTGTTCGGGCCGGTTCTCGCCGCGGCGCTGGGGCTGACGCTTGCAGGAAAAACGCCGCGCGCGCTGAATCTGTGCGACGGGGAGCTCGAAGCGCTGAACGCTCTCTTTGAGGGAAGGGAAAGGGAAGAAATCCGCGAGATTCTGGCGGAGGCGCTGCAGAAGCTGACGGAGCAGCTGGGGCTTGCGCCGCATACGGCGCGCTACGCGCGTCAGGCGCTCGCCGTTCTTTCTGTAGAAACGGAACACGCCGTTTCGCTTGGAACGCTCGAGAAGGTTTATCTTATTCCGGCCGCGTTTGAAGCGGAAACGCCGGGCGCGTTTGTTGACGGCGAACGCATGGACGACCGCCGCTATGCGCGGCTGCTGGAGGAAATCGCGGCGCGCGAAGAAGGAACGGAACGCGCGGCGTTTGCGCTTGCGCACTGCGAATCTCTCGCCGACCTGCTCGATCTGATCTGCGACGCGGAGCTGAGCGCGCAGGAGGTGCGGCAGATTGTCCGCAGCCTGCCGGAAGCGGAAATTACCGCGCTGCGCGCGCAATACCCAACGGACGCGTTTCTCACCCGGCCGCCCGAGCAGGCGATTTACGATGCTTTGCAGGATTGGACGGCGGAATAAACGAAGGGGCTTCCTGCTGGCGGAAGCCCCTTTCGTGTTTTATTTCTCTTTTCGATAGAACAGGATGCCCAGCGTTCCCGGGCCGCAATGGCCGGAGACGGTGCAGCCGGCGCGCGTATGATAGATATTTTCAAACGGGATGCGCGCGCGCAGGTCGGCCTCCACGGCGCGCCAGATTTCCTCGTCCACACCGGAATCGGTAATGAAGATGCGGCGGGGATCGACGGTATCGGGCTCGGCGAGTTTGTCGTTGATATAGTCGAGCAGGCATTTTTTGAGCGTACCGCGATACTTGCGGCCGACGTCCATCGTGCCGCCGGAAACCTGAATGCTCGGTTTGAGATGCAGCAGGTTCGCGCCGAAAGCGGCGAGGGAAGAGCAGCGTCCGCCGTAGCGCAGGTATTCGAGCGTATCGATGACGAAGCTGACGTCGAGCAGTTCCCTGCGCTGCTGCAGGGTGTTGAAAATCGTTTCGGCGTCCATGCCCGCGCGCGCCATTTCGCACGCGTCCAGCACGAGATGTCCGATGCCGGTGGAAAGGCTGCGGCTGTCGATTACGTACACGCCGCCGATCTGCTCGGCCGCCGTGCAGGCGTTGAGATAGCAGGAAGACATTTCCGCGCTGATCGTGAAATGAATCACCGCGTCGCATTCCTGGCGCAGTTCACCGAAGACCTTCAGGTAGTCCGCCACGTTGACCGCGGCGGTGGAACAGGGTTTTTTGTGGTCGCGCGTCCAGGCGAAAACGTCGTCCGGCGCGATGTCTACGCCGTCGACAAGCGACTTTTCACCGCAGACGATGTACAGCGGGGTAATGGTGACGCCGTTTTCTCTGACAAGCTCGGGGGATAAATCGCAGGTGCTGTCAGCGGAAATTCTGATGTTCATGCGAAATACTCCTGATAAATTAAAATAGCGCCAAAATGGCAAATAAAACGTGCATAGTATAACGGATTCCGGCTTTCCCGTCAAGCGGCGCGGCTCGCCTGTCAATCGCCCGTCAAAAGACGGATCGCTTCCGAAGCGAGCAGCAGACCCGCCGTCGCGGTAACGGGCATCATGCTGGCGGGAGCCGGCCGGCCGTTGCGCCCGTCGCCCTCCACGCCGCGGGAAGCGCGCGGCTCCCTGGAATAAATCACGCGCAGCTTTTCAATGCCGCGGTCTTTACACGCCTTGCGCATGGCACGGCAAAGCGGGCATACGCTCGTCTCGTAAATATCCGCCGCTTCAAAAAGAAAGGGATTTACTTTATTGCCCGCGCCCATGCAGCTGACGGCAGGAACGCCGCGTTTTTGCGCCTGCAGGGCGATATCCGCCTTCGCAGCGACAGTGTCGATCGCGTCGACGGCCAGATCGAGCGGCTCGTCCCAGACGCCGTGCGTATCCTCGGGGAGATAAAAGGCGCGCAGCGCCGTAATATCCGCGTCCGGGTTGATATCCAGCAGCCGTTCGCGCATCGCTTCGGCCTTTCCACGGCCGATTGTGCTGCGATAGGCCACCGCCTGCCGGTTAAGGTTGGATTCGACAACCGTATCGCCGTCCACGAGCAGCAGATGCCCGACGCCCGTGCGGATGAGCGCCTCGGCGCAATGGCCTCCTACGCCGCCCACGCCAAACAGCGCCACGCGGCTTTTGTGCAGCTTTTCAAGCGCCGCATCGCCGAGCAGGGCGCGCGTGCGCGTAAACATATCGTCCATCTAGTAAAGTCCTCGCTTTCGGCGAATATCTTATCGTAAAAGCCGCAGAATTGCAAGTTGCTCCGCGCGGCAGGACATGGTATACTATACGATAACGAAACAGGAGGATAAGAACGTGAAAAAGAGAATTGCCCTGCTTTTGACGCTGGTGCTCGCGCTGGCGGCATGCCAGGCGCAGGCGCTGACGCTTGCCGGCCTGGAACGGAGCGAAAACAATATCTGGAGCGAGAACGCTTTCTTCGACGCGGTTCAGGACGCGACGGGCGTTACGTTGAGCATTGAAGAGTGTCACGACGAGCAGGCCTGGACGGCGCAGAAACAGGCCTGGCTGCGCGGCGAAGGCGAAATGCCCGACGTGCTTTTCAAAGCGCATCTTTCCACGCTGGAAGAGCAGGAACTGCTCGACGCGGGCGTGCTGGTCGACCTGGCGCCATATCTGGAAGAATATGCGCCCAACCTCTGGAAGATTTTCCAAGCGCGGCCGGAATGGCTGGCGGACGTGGCGCTGCCGGACGGACGCATTGCCTCGCTGCCCGCGCTTTGCGGCGCGGAACGCGAATGCGTTCTGTGGGTGAACACCGCTTTTCTCGACGCGCTCGGCCTTTCCACGCCGAATAACATCGACGAATTTACCGACATGCTGCGCGCGATGAAAAACGGCGATCCGAACGGCAACGGCAAAAAGGACGAAACGCCGCTCAACCTGTGCGGTCCATGGGAAGCAAAATTCCTGCTGCATGCGTTCGGTATCGTGGCGGATGATTACAATCTCTACATGGATGAAAACGGCAAGGCCTGCTTCGCGCCGCAGCAGGAGGAATACCGCGCGTTCGTCGAATGGCTTAAAATGGCGCTTGACGAAGGACTGATCAGCAGCGACGCGTTCCGAACCACGCAGACGGCGCGCGAGACGGCTTCGCAGCTGACGAATTCCTCGTCCTCGTCGTCCTCGAGCAGCAAAACGCCGCAGACGGTCGGCGCGCTGATTTCGATCGCCCCGTATATGCAGGTGCGCAGCACCGATACGACGAACTACACGGCCATCGCGCCGCTGGAAGCGAACGGCAGGCGCGCCTTCCGCGAGCTGATTCCCGCTGTTTCCCGCGGCACCTTCGCGGTAACGAGCGCGTGCACGGATATCGCCGAAGCGCTGAAATTCGTCGATTATCTCTACACCGAAGAGGGCGGACGGCTGATCAACGCCGGCCGCGAGGGCGTGGATTATTCTCTGCAGCCCGATGGCAGCTGGAAATGGAACGTGGACAGCGATTACACCGCGCTGTCCGAGCTGCTGGCCCGCAGCGTGATCGGCGGGGACGGGGTGACGCCCGGCCTGGAACCCGCGGCTTTCGAACGAAACAGCGAGATTGCCGCAGATAACTATTCGCGCCGGCAGATCGATGCGATTCGCCAGTATCTCGTTGCGCCGATGCCGCTGACGCGCGCGCAGAGCGCGGCGGACGAGACGCGCATCGCCGAGCTGCAGGCGGCGCTCGGCACGTGCGTGGATACGGCGATCGCCAATTTCGCCATGGGCATCACGCCCCTGGACGACGAAAACTGGGAAGCCTTCCAGCAGCAGCTTCGCGACGAAGGCGTGGAGGAGTTCCTCGCGCTGTGGCAGGCAAAGCTGGACGCCCGCTGAGCAGAACGGATCTGTTTTATTTTCCGCACGACGGCTGTTGCGCCGTCGCGCGGTTTTTTATCGGGAGGAACGAATGAAAAGAGCGGCGGCGATTGACGTTGGGTCGAATTCGGTAAAGCTGCTGATCGCAGAAAGGGCGGAGAGCGGTCTGCGCTTTCTGCGGGATGAAGCGCGCGTGACGCGCATGGGGGAACGCCTGCGTGAAACGGGGGCGCTGCAGCAGGAGGCGATCGAGCGCACGGCGCGGACCGTTGCGGATTTTGCGCGCATGGCGCGCGAAGCGGGGGCGGAGGAAATCGCCTGCGCGGGAACGATGGCGCTGCGCGAGGCGAAAAACGCGGAAGCGTTTGTTCAGGCGGTTCAGGCCGCCTGCGGTCTTACATGCCGCGTGCTGCCGGGCGAGGAGGAAGCGCGGCTTTGCTTTGCGGCGGCGTGCGGCGCGCTTGCGCAGGACGGCTGCGAGACGGTCGTGATGGACAGCGGCGGCGGAAGCACCGAGTTTGCCTGCAGCCGCGACGGCGTGCCGCGGCGGCACGTAAGCGTCCCGGTCGGCGCGGTAAACGTGACGGAACGCTTTTTCGCGAAAGAAACGACGGAGGAACGCGTCAGGGCAGCGCGCGAGGAAATCGCGAACCGGATTGGCGAGAGCGGCTTTGCGATGGAGCGCGGCGCGAGGCTCGTCGCGACGGGCGGCACGGCTACGACGATGGCCGCCGTCGCGCGCGCGGTCGTTCCGTATGATCCGGAAAAAATCCGCGGCGCGGAGATTACGCGGCGCGAGGCGGAACGGCAGGTCGCGCTCTATGCGTCGCTGACGATTCTGCAGCGCGCGGAAATTCCGGGCATGCACAGGGGACGCGAGGACGTAATGCTCGCGGGGGCGTGCATCGTGGCGGAAACGATGCGTTTTTTCGGCGCGCAGCGCCTGATCGTCGCAGATTGCGGCCTCCGGCACGCGCTGGCGCAGGAAATGCTGCGAAAGAATGAAAAATGAACGATAAAAGTTTCGGAGATTGCATGAAATGCTTGAACAAATCCTGTTTTAATGCTATACTAACAGACGAGACATATCCGTGTAAACGGATAAATTTGAGGAGGAAAAAACCGTGAAGAAGTTGCTTGCTATCCTTCTGGTGCTCTCTCTCATGCTTTGCTCCGTCGCTTTCGCCGAAGCGGTGAATCCGGACGAGATCGAAGACACCATGACCTCCGCGGACGGCAGCTACAAGCTGGCTTTCGTTACGGACGTCGGACAGCTGAAGGACAAGTCCTTCAACCAGGGTACCTGGAACGGCGTGAAGGCCTATGCCGTCGCGCATGATCTTTCCTACAAGTATTATCAGCCGGCCAACGGCGACCAGGCCACTGACGACGACCGTTACGACGCGATGAAGGCCGCCTGCAACGCGGGCGCCGAAGTGGTCGTCTGCGCGGGCTTCAAGCAGGAAGCTGCTCTGACCAAGGCCGCCGCCGAATTCACGGACGTCAAGTTCGTGTTCATCGACGGTTACCCGATCGGTCTGGACAACGTTGCCCCCATCGCCTTCAAGGAAGAGCAGAGCGGCTATCTGGCCGGCTATGCCGTCGTGAAGGATGGCTTCACCAAGCTGGGCTTCACCGGCGGCGGCGGCGGCACCAACCCGGCGTGCTGCCGTTTCGGCTACGGCTTCGCGCAGGGCGCGAACGCTGCTGCGAAGGAACTCGGCGAGACCGTCGAACTGAAGTACTCCTGGCAGTATGGCGCCAGCTTCAGCGCGTCTCCGGAACTGCAGACCATGGTTAAGGGCTGGTACGAAACCGGCACTGAAATCGTGTTCGCCTGCGGCGGCTCCATGTTTGCTTCCGTCGCTGCGGCCGCGGCCGAAAACGACGGCTTTGTGGTCGGCGTCGACGTGGACCAGTCTTCCGAATCCGAGACCGTTGTGACCTCCGCCATGAAGGGCCTGGCCAGCGCCACCGAGTGGGCGATTGCCAAGTTCTATGACGGCGAATGGGATCAGATCGGCGGCGTTGCGCAGAGCCTGGGCGCCAATGAGGACGCCATCGGCCTGCCGACCGAGACCTGGGGCCTCGAGAAGTTCACCGTTGAAGAATACGAAGCGCTGCTTGCCGCCATCAAGAGCGGCGAAGTCGTGGTCGACGCGGAAGCCCCCACTGAGGGCGGTATCGCCGACGTTACCTTCGAAAACATGACCGTCGATTACATCTAATCGAATCGGATGCGTTTTCTCCAAGCCTCCCGCAAGGGAGGCTTTTTTATATCAAATTGGAAGAAATCGTTGTTTTGCCTTGCGAATTCTATGATAAACAGGTATAATATTTTATCATACACTGCCGGGGTCTGCATAGCGCTCGTTTAAGCTGCGCCCCTTCAGCGAATCGACAGAAAGCGAGGTGAAAGCATGGATAATACGCCCCAGTATGTCATCGAGATGCTGCATATTACCAAGGAATTCAGCGGCTTCAAGGCAAACGACGACATTACCCTTCAGGTGAAAAAGGGCGAGATCCACGCTCTGCTCGGCGAAAACGGCGCCGGAAAATCCACCCTGATGAGCGTCCTGTTCGGCCTGTACCAGCCGGAAAAGGGAGTCATCAAAAAAGACGGCAGGGAAGTTAAAATTGAAAACCCCAACGACGCAACCGCGCTGCATATCGGCATGGTGCATCAGCATTTCAAGTTGATCGACGTGTTTACCGTGCTGGACAATATCATTCTCGGCGCGGAAGATACGCGCATGGGTTTTCTGCAGAAAAAGGAAGCGCGCAAAAAGGTGCAGCGGCTGTCCGATCAGTACGGCCTGAAGGTGGACCTCGACGCGAAGGTCGAGGATATCACCGTGGGTATGCAGCAGCGCGTTGAAATTTTGAAGATGCTCTATCGGGACAATGATGTGCTTATTTTCGATGAACCGACGGCTGTTTTGACGCCGCAGGAAATCGAAGAGCTGATGCAGATCATGCGCGGCCTTGCCGCGGAAGGAAAGAGCATCCTTTTCATTTCGCACAAGCTTAACGAAATCATGGAGGTCGCCGATCGCGTTACCGTGCTGCGCAAGGGCAAATACGTCGGAACGCGCGAGGTGAAGGAGACGACGAAGGAAGAGCTTTCCCGCATGATCGTCGGGCGGCCGGTGCAGCTGGTGATCGATAAGGCCGATGCGAAGCCGGGCAAGCCCGTGCTCGAAGTTTCCGGCCTGCATGTCGCGTCGAAGCTGTATAAGAAAGACGCGGTAAAGGACGTTTCCTTTACGGTGCGGGAGGGCGAGATCGTCTGTATCGCCGGTATCGACGGAAACGGTCAGACGGAACTTGTCTATGCGCTGACCGGTCTGGAAAAATGCGGCGCAGGAAAGATCAACCTGCTTGGCAAGGATATTACCAGCGCGGCAATCCGCGCAAGAGGCCAGGCCGGTATGAGCTACATCCCGGAAGACCGGCACAAATACGGCCTTGTGCTCGATTACACACTGGAGCAGAATATGGTGCTCGAGCGGTATCAGGAGCCGCAGTTCCAGAATCACGGCTTTATCCGCTTTGATCAGGTACGCGAATACACGGAAAAGCTGATTGAGCAATATGACGTGCGCGCCAGCAAGGGGCCTGCGTCGATTGTTCGCGGACTTTCCGGCGGCAACCAGCAGAAGGCGATTATCGCTCGGGAGCTGGACCGCAACATGCCGCTCGTCGTAGCGGTACAGCCGACGCGCGGCCTGGATATCGGCGCAATTGAATACATTCACAGCCAGCTTATCCGTCAGCGCGACGAGGGCAAGGCGGTGCTGCTCGTGTCGCTCGAGCTGGACGAAGTAATGAACCTGTCCGACCGCATTCTGGTGATGTACGAGGGAGAAATCGTCGGCGAATTCGATCCCAAACGCGTTACGGTTGAGGAGCTTGGTCTGTATATGGCCGGCGCCAGGCGGCAGAAGAGGGAGGCGCTCGCATGAAAGAAAACCTGCTTTCCAATCTCTGGCATAAGGACGCTACGCGTTCTGTGATAGCGTCGCTGATTTCGATTCTGATCGGCCTGCTGGCCGGTGCGATCGTGATCCTGATTGTCGGCATAAGCAACCCGTCGCTTGGAATCAAGAGCGCATGGGAAGGCATTCAGCTTGTGACGCTGGGCATTTTCAGCACGGGCCGCAATGCCGCCGGCACGTTGACGTTCGGCTTTAATTCGGCCAGCATGGGCAATATGCTTTTCCGTTCCATGCCGCTGATTCTGACGGGCCTGTCGGTCGCCATTGCGTTCAAGACCGGCCTGTTCAACATCGGCGCGCCGGGACAGTATCTTGCGGGGACGGCGGCGACGCTGTTCATCGCGCTGAGCATCCCGACTTCGTCCATACCGCGCTGGATCATCTGGGCGCTGGCTTTCCTTGGCGGCATGGCCGCGGGTGCGCTGTGGGGAATGATTCCCGGTATTTTGAAGGCGTGCCTGAACATTAACGAGGTCATCGCCTGCATCATGACCAACTGGATTGCCGCGAATGTCGTAACATGGCTGTTCGATATCAGCAACCTGAAAAACATGGTTGAAAACACGAAATCCAGCGATATTTACAGCACGTCCTACGGGCTGACGAACGTGGACGGCGTGTTGACGTACGTAAAGGGCGAAGGCGTTTCAACGCCCAAAATGGGGCTAGACAAGATATTCTCCGGCAGCCAGGTGAACGGCGGCATTCTCATAGCCATCGCGCTGGCCATTATCGTTTATATCGTGCTGAGCAAAACCACGCTGGGCTACGAGCTGAAAGTATGCGGCTCGAACCGCTTCGCGGCGCGTTACGCCGGTATCCAGGATAAGCGCAACATCGTGCTTTCCATGGCCATTGCGGGCGCGCTGGCCGGCGCGGCGGGCACGCTGTATTACCTCTCCGGCAACACCGAGTTTTACTGGAACACATATCAGTCGCTTCCCGCGGCGGGCTTTAACGGCATTCCTGTGGCGCTGCTTGCAGTCAGTAATCCGATTGGCGTTGTGTTCACCGGCATGTTTATGTCGATGCTCTCTATCGCCGGCCTCCAGCTGACGAGCCTGACGGCGTATAACGAATACATCACTGATGTAATCATTGCGGTAATCGTATACCTTTCCGCCTTCTCGCTGCTGATCAAGAACTGGCTGAGCGGCAGGCAGAAGAACAAGGCGATTTCGGCCGATTCGCTCGGTTCGCAGTCCGGCAAGGCAAAGGAGGAGGGAAAAGCATGTCGTTCCTGATTCGACAGACGTTGATCTATGCGGTTCCGCTGATGATTGTGGCGCTGGCCGGAATCTTTGCCGAACGAAGCGGCATCATCAACCTTGCGCTGGAAGGCCTGATGATTTTCGGCGCGTTTGTGGGCGTGCTGTTCGTGCGGCTGATGCAGCAGGCGGGTACGTTCGACGCCGCCAAGGCGGCCGGCGATTTCTGGACGCTGCAGGGGTTCATGCTGCTTGCAATGGCGGTTTCCGCGCTGATGGGCGCGGTATTCTCACTGCTGCTTGCGTTTGCTGCGATTAACCTCAAGGCCGATCAGACCATCGGCGGAACGGCGCTGAACCTGATGGCGCCCGCGCTGGTGCTCTTCCTGATCCGGCTGATCGCCAAGCAGAACACGCTGCAGATGGATTCCGGCGACTCCGCCAGCTGGTTCATGATCAAAAAAAGCATGTTCGGCTACGGCCGCACGGAGCAGATGAGTTTCCTGGGCGAGACGTTCCTGAACAAGGTTTATCTTGCCACATACGTGTGCATTCTGGTGTACGTGCTGTTGTCGATTATCCTGTATAAAACGCGTTTCGGCCTGCGCCTGCGTTCCTGCGGCGAAAACCCGCAGGCGGCGGATTCGCTGGGCATCAACGTAACGCGCATGCGCTATGCGGGCGTGGTGATCTCCGGCGCGCTGGCCGGCATGGGCGGCTTCGTTTACGCGCTCACAACGACCAACTGCACGGCCAACGGCGACGTTGCAGGGTTCGGCTTCCTTGCGCTGGCGGTTATGATTTTCGGCAACTGGAAGCCGCTCAACGTTGCGGCGAGCGCATTGCTGTTCGGCCTGTTCAAGTGCGTTGCCGCGTCCTACGCGAGCCTTGACATCAATGGCGACGGCGTTTACATGCTGAAAGATCTCGGCATCAGCGCGCATTTCTATCGCCTGCTGCCGTATCTGATCACGCTGATTGTTATGGCCTTCACCTCGAAGAATTCCCGCGCGCCCAAGGCGGAGGGAATTCCGTACGACAAGAGTGCAAAGTAAGGGGTGGGAGAATTGCTGGGGGAAGAACCTTCTTTCTGGAGAAAGAAGGTTCTTCCCCCAGACCCCCATCTTGAAGAAAGCCACTTTTTATGGAACGGGTTTATATATTTTATAGCGACGGCGGGTTTGGAGCTCTTTGGAGTTTCGGGTCCGCTGCTGTTTATTAGAGCGTATTGAAAAGTCAATAAAAGCGGCTTTCTTCGAGGAAGGCAAAGGGGAGGGACCTTCTTTCTACAGAAAGAAGGTCCCTCCCCCTGAAAAATACAATCTCAAATTACAGCGTCGTAATTACAAGCGAAGCCAGAACGTCTCCGGTGTTTACACCGGTCAGCGTGAGCGCGTTGGAAGTGTAGAGATCCAGCGTAGCCGCGTAGGCGGCGCTGAAAATCGCCTGCCCGGTGATGGTGACGGAGCCGTCGCTTTCCGTGTGAGAGACGGATACTTGCGAAGACGGAAGAACGGTTCCGTTGAGCCGCAGCGAAAGCGTCGTATCGGCGCTTGCGCCGCTGGGAAGATTGACGGTGTACGTCGCCTGATAGATTCCGGCCTGCAGGATGACCAGCTGGTTCTGCGCGTTGAAGGTGAACGCGCCGGTCATCGAGGAAGCGGCGAATGGAATCGCCGTGCCGGCCGCGGCCGTGAGCGTGTTAGTCGCGTAAAGCAGCGCGCGGTGATCAATAACGCTGTCGGGGTCTCCGCCGCAGCACCAGCGGGCGCGCGAGGTGCCGAAGGTGCTGAAATAATTGCAGATGTTGCAGCCGTATGGATTGATCGAACAGGCGTTGCAGCCATATCGAATAATATTGTTAATCATGGTTCCTTCTCCTTTCCCGTCTGGGGAAACGGGGCGTCCGCTAATACGATACGCGGCGGGAAAGGAAAAGGTGCGGGAAAGATCAATAATCGTAGGTGTAGCGCGCCATAAGCTTGGGCATGGAGCCGTAAACGCCCGTCACATCCGCGTAAACGCGGTAACTCTTGCCGAGCTCCCAGGTGGTGGCGCTTTCGTTTTGCAGCATGACGAGCTGTTCGCTGCCGTCTGTTCCGGTATCCATAATCGCAAGCTGCGGGTTGCTGGATACGATCTGCTTGATCGTTCCGCGGCAGAGATAAATCTGCGCGTTCTCAATGCGCATGCTGATGTTGTTCATCAATTCCGAATAATCTGTCGCGTTGAGCGCCCAGGCCTTGGGCGTGTATTTGTTTGCGGGCATTTGATAATAGACGCGGTGCGTCAGCGTCGAGCTTTCCACGCCCGGCAGGCTTGCATGGATAACAATATCGTTATAGCCGATGCGCGTAAGTTTCGCCTTTACGGTGAACTTGCCCGTTGTGGCCAGCTGCGAATCGTCGATGGATTCATACGGCGTATCAACGGTAATGGTTGCACCAGGCTTGGTCGTGGCGGTGATGGAGATCGTGTCGTCGTCCGTGCGGGCGATGGTATCGGCAGCCAGCTCGATGGGAATCGTCATCGGTTCGCGGTAGAGCGTCACGACAAGCCGGCTTTCCCGGCAATGCGGCGCGCGCACGGTAAAGCTGATGATGTTATCGCCGATGGCCTGCACGACGGGGTTGTAGTCGACCACGCCGCCTTCGCTGACGGTATCGGAGATATCGGTGTTGTTGGCGATTACGGTGCTACCGGGATCGACCTGCAGAGTGATGTTGTAGACCGACGTGGTCACCTCCAGCCAGGAGGTTTCGGGCGAAACGAGCACGAGCGTCGAGGCGGGAATATTGATATCGTAGGTAATCGGGGCCATGCGCGTTTCGTTTCCCTGATAGATCATCGTCGGCGTGAGCGTGACGGTCATGCTGTCGGCTTCCAGGTTGGTGATGTCGTCGTAGAAGGTATAATCCGCGGCGGTAATGGTAATTACGCCGTTGACGGCAACATACGATTTCGTCAGTTCGCCGATGTAGCATTGCGTGCCCTCGTCGGCAAGGATGGTGATGCGATGGCCGGGATAGCCGTCCACGTCGCAGGTTTCAATCAGCGCGTTTACGCTTTCGGCGGAAACGTTTTTCTCTTCCATGTATTTGCTTACGACCATCCAGCCCTGCCAGATGCAGAATGCGACGGCGATCACGACAAGAATGCGCACCAGCCAGACGGCGACGGCGAAAGGGCTGCGCATATGCTTGCGCTTTTTGCGGCGGCGCGAAGCGCTGACGGCGGGGCCGGTGGGCGGCAGAGAATCCGCGTACATCGCGTCGTAGGGGTCGTCGTAAGGTTCGTCCGCCGCGTCGTCGTCCAGATCAAAGAACTCATCCCCGTTTTCGCGGAGCGAGGCGTCCTCCGGCCGGTCGTTTTGTGGGCGCGGCGGTGCGGTGCGGCCGTCTGCATAGGTGACGCGCACGCCTTGCGCGCCGTCCGTTTTTTCTTCGCGCGCGGTTTGCTCGCGAAGGGTTTCGAGGTATTTTTCGCCGCGTTCGCGGCGATCCTTCAGGCGGAGCATTTCTTCGGAAAGCGTTTCTTCCTTCGAATCCGGCTCAGGCGGAACGGAAGCGAATTCCTCGACCGTGGGCTGCGCGTCCGCGTCGTCGTACAGGACGCGGATTTTATCCTTATGCGGTTTTTCGAATTTCTCGCGCCAGGCTGGCGCGGCTGCATCCTTGGCGTCCAGCGGTGCGCCGCATTTGAAGCAGCGCGGGAAAGAAGGCTGGTTCCAGTGACCGCAATGGGGACATTTCATGTGTTTTACCTCCAAAGAATTTGAAAAAGACGGACATGATGCTCTTTTTCGCGTCAGGCATGTAATTTTCCTGCTTTTCCTGCGATTATAAAGACGGAATTGAGAAGCTCTTTCTTGCGGACGGCAAAACAGTATGCTATAATAAACCCAAAGAATAGGGGGTAAGAAATTGGATAACTATCGCGAGGAAATCGTAATCAAGCACAACCGGGCGGGCAACAATATTCTTTATGCGCTGCTTTGCATCATCATGGTTCTCAGCGGCGCGATGGCGCTTTTGTATATCTCGCAGATTACTTTCTCTCAGAATATTCTGATGACCATCGTCTTTACGGTAATCTACGGCGGCATTGCTTTCCTGATCTGGTGGAAGAAGGACATGCTCCGGCTGGAATATGAATATACCTTCACCAACGGCGATCTCGATTTCGCCTGCGTCATGGGCAACAAGAAGCGCAAAAATCTTGGCACCATGCGCGTGAAGAACGTTGAGGCCTGTGGCATGGTGGCCAGCGGCAGCTTCCAGCGTTATGTTTCCATGCCTGGCCTGAAGAAGTCGAACTGGTTCCTCAACCGCGACGGCAACCTGTTCTATTTCTTCTATCAGAAGAACAACGAAAAGCACATGATCGTCATCGAGCCGACGGACGAGATGATCGAGATGATCAAGCTGTACCTGCCGCGCGGGGTATATCAGACGAACTGATGATTTATCTGGATAACAGCGCAACCACAAAGCCGTGCCAAGCGGCTTTGTTTGCCATGCGCGACGCGCTGGAAACGGACTGGTTTAATCCGTCCGCCGCGTATGGTCCCGCAGTTCGAGCGGAAAAGAAAATGACGCAGGCGCGCAGAATGCTGCTGGATGCGGCGGGCGCACAGAATGCGGAGCTGACCTTTACCGGCAGCGGCAGCGAGGCGGATTCGCTGGCGATTCTCGGCAGCGCGGAGCGCTTTCACGGGGTTCGGCGCGTGCTGCTTTTCGGCGGCGAGCATCCGGCCGTGCTCAATACGCGCGCGCAGTTGGAACGTCTCGGTCATACGGTTGAGGTATTCCCGGCGCGGCGCGACGGTGTGGCCGATTTGGAGAAGCTGGCCGCAATGCTGGATGAGAACGTCGGGCTTGTCAGCTGCATGCAGGTGAATAACGAAACGGGCGCTGTGCAGCCGGTAGAGGAGATTGCAAAGCTGGTGCATGAAAAATGCCCGCAGGCGCTGATGCATGTGGACGGCGTGCAGGGATTCCTTCGTGTGCCGATGGCGTTCGACAAAAGCGGCGTCGATCTGTATACCTGCTCGGGTCACAAGATTCACGGCCCGAAGGGAATCGGCGCGCTGATCGCACGCAGGGGCGTGCGCCTTTCGCCGCGCATTGAGGGCGGCGGACAGGAAAAAGGCCTTCGATCCGGGACGGAGAACACGGCGGGCATCGCGGGCTTTGCAGCGGCGGCGGAATGGATGCTTGCGCAGACGGAACGCGGCGAAGCGCTGAGAGCGGCGAAACTGCGGCTTTATGCGCGCTTGCGCGCCGAAATTCCAAGCTTGCATGTGAACGGTCCGGATCCAGAGGGAAAGGACGCGGCGCCGCACATTCTGAACCTTTCGCTCGGCGTGCGCGGCGAGGTGATGCTGCACGCGCTGGAAGCCGAAGGCGTTTACGTCGGCAACGGCTCCGCCTGTTCGACGCATAAGCGCGAAATGAGCGCCGCTTTCAAGGCCATGCGCGCCGAGAAGCAGGATGCGGAAATGGCTGTTCGCTTCAGCCTGGGCATGATGAACACGACAGAGGAAATGGACGCGGCCGCCGACGTGGTCATCCGCTGCTACAAAATGTACAGCGCATTCCAGAGGAGATAACGATGAGGGAGATTTTGCTCGTTCGCTTCGGCGAAGTTTATTTGAAGGGGCTTAACCGCCCGCTGTTCATGCGCGCGCTTGTCAACCGCGTGCGCCATGCGGCGGCCGAATATCACGGCCATGTCTGGATGAAAGACGGACGCATTTATGTCAGCGATATGACCGACACGCAGGCGTGCGCGCAGCGCGTGGCGCAGGTGTTTGGCATCCATTCCGTCAGCATTGCGCGGGAGATGGAAAAGGACGATTTTGAGGCCGTCTGCCGGGCGGCAATCGAGATGATGGCCGATAAATCGGGCACGTTCAAGGTGCGCGCAAGCCGCTCGGATAAGAAATATCCGTATGACTCGCCGCAGATCAACGAGATTGTCGGCGGACGCGTGCTGGAAGCAAATCCGAACCTGCGCGTCGATGTAAAGAATCCGGATTACACGCTCGTAGTGGAGATTCGCGAGCGGGCGACGTTGCATATCGGGCGCATCGAAGGCGCCGGCGGCATGCCGATGGGAACGGCAGGCAAGGCGTGTCTGCTGCTTTCCGGCGGTATTGACAGCCCGGTTGCGGGGTATATGATCGCGCGCCGCGGTGTGCGGCTGATCGCCGTGCATTTCCATTCCTTCCCGTATACGAGCGAACGCGCGCGGGACAAGGTGATCGAACTGGCGCGCATTTTGTCCGGCTACTGCGGTGAGATTGATCTGTTCATCGTGCCGTTTACCGAGATGCAGATGAAAATTCACCAGAAATGTCCGGAAGAGATGACGACGTTGATCATGCGCCGCCAGATGATGCGCATCGCCGAACGCATCGCCGTCCGCGAAGGCGCGCAGGCGCTGATTACTGGCGAAAGCCTGGGGCAGGTCGCAAGCCAGACGATGGAAGCTATCGCCAGCACGGACGACGTGGCGACGCTGAGCATCTTCCGGCCGCTGATCGGCTTTGATAAGATCGACATCATCAACTACGCTGAAAAGATCAACACATATGAAACTTCGTCGCTTCCGTATGAGGATTGCTGCACGGTCTTTACGCCTAAACATCCGCTCACGCGGCCCAAGTTGGAAGAGGTGCGCGATGGCGAAGCGCTTCTGGGCGAGGAAATGGAGACGATGCTCAAAGCGTGCGTCGACAACGCTGATAAGGTCGTGCTTGAGGATGGCGTGATCGTGCTCGGGCCGAAGCCGGAGCAGCAGCCCGAATAAAACCGCGCATACGCGCATAAAAAGTCATGACGGAAACGTTATGGCTTTTTTTATTTTCCCGTCAAGGAGGAAAACATGCGCGCAAGGCTGATTCTGCTGCTGATCCTTTGCGGGATATTGTTGACGCTGCAGGCGTTACCCGCCGATGCGATACAGGCGGCTGCAACCGGGAAAAGCCTGATCTGGATCGATTTATCGGCGATGAGCCTGACGCTCTACCAGAATCAGCAACAGGTCGGGCGATGGCCGATCGCTGCAGGCGCAAGCGATACGCCGACGCCGCTGGGCGTGTATTATATTTCGCGGCGATTCATGCCGGAGGATTCAGGGTTCGGTACGCGGTTTCTCGGACTTTCCGTTCCGTGGGGACAATACGGAATTCATGGCACAAACCGACCAGGGTCGATTGGCAGCCGCGCGTCGCATGGCTGCATCCGTATGTATTCCAGGGACGTCGAAACGCTTTATCGCCTGGTGCCAAACGGAACAAAGGTTGTAATCGAAGAAGGGCCGTACGGCGAGCTTGGCTGGGGGCTGAAGACGCTGAAGCCGGGCGATCGCGGTTCGCTCGTTTGCGCGGCGCAGAGGAAGCTGCACGCGCTGGGGTATTATTCCGGTTGGATCGACGGCGTATATGGAAATGCCATGTCATGGGCGATAAAACAGTTTAAGCGCGAAAACGGCCTGAGCGGAGATTCTGTGGATGCGGAAACATGGCGCGCGCTGGGCGTAATGCTTTTTGAATGAGAGACTGGCAAGAGGATGTAGGCCGCTATCTGCCACGGGAGGTGCGGGAAGAATTTTGCGCGCTGAGCGCGCGAGAAGCGACACAGGTCCGTGAAGTGCGGCTGCGGGCAGGCAAACCGATAAGGATTCACTTTCAAACCGGCGGTCGGTCGCTTTCTGATATAACAAGCGTGCAGATAAAAGACTGCGCGTCGGCGATGCTGGGGCATGCGCTGCATGCGCGCGGCCGCGAACTTCGCGAAGGATTCGTAACGCTGCCGGGAGGACATCGCGCCGGGCTGTGCGGACGCGCTGTGGAAGGCGAGGGTCTGGTTGAAATCGCATCCGTCTGCATCCGGATTGCACGCGAAATCCACGGCGCGGCGGACGAATTGCTGCCGCTGGTTTTGAATGAAGGTAAAGTGCGCAGCACGCTGCTCCTCTCGCCGCCGGGCTGTGGGAAGACGACGGTTCTTCGCGATGCGATCCGGCAGATTTCGAATTTGGGGCAGCAAATCGGCGTGGCGGACGAGCGGGCGGAGCTTGCGGCTTGCGAACACGGCGCGCCGCAGCTGGATGTCGGGGAAAACACGGACGTAATGGACAGCTGCACAAAGGCATACGCGTTGCGAATCCTGCTGCGCGGCATGGCTCCGGACGTGCTGGCCGCGGATGAAATCGGCGGCGAAGAGGATACGCTTGCAATTGCACGGGCGATGCGCTGTGGGGTTTCCGTGCTTGCAACGGCGCATGGCGCGGATTATCGGGATGCAGCAGAAAAACTGCCGTTCATTTGCCGATTTGAGCGTATTGTCGTTTTAAAAGGCATGGGAGAAGTCCGATGCGTGTATGATGGAAACGGCAATAAACTGGAAAAATGAGAGGTGCGATATGATCCGATGGCTTCCCGCACTCGCCGCCGCGTCTGGCTGCGCAGCGGCGGCGATTCGCTGGACACAGGTGATGACGGCACGGCGCGATACGCTGCAGACGTGGACGCGGGTTTTAACGCGCATGGAAGCAAACCTGACGCTGTATGACGATATGCCGTCTCTTCTTCGCGCGGCTGCGACAGGAGAAACGGACGGCGAGGTGCGGCGCGCTTTGCTTGCGTGCGCAGAAACGATGGAAAAAGAGCCTTCGCAAACGCTTGAAGCAGCCATGCGGGGGATAAAAATGCCGTCGCTGCGTATGGAGGATCGGGGCGCACTCGAACCGATCTGGCGAACGCTGGGACAGCGCGGGGGCGAAGAAAGCCGCGCTGTGCTGCAGATTGCACAACGGTCGGTGATACAATGCGCAGAACTGGCCGATGTAAAACTGAAAACAAACCGACGGTTGGCCGGTTCTCTCGGAACGCTGGGCGTGCTGGCGGCGCTGCTTTTTTTCGGGTAAGGCGGGAGGCGTGCGATGAATATCGATCTGCTGATCAAGATCGCCGGGGTCGGCATTCTGGTTTCGGTACTGGCGCAAATTCTCAATCGCACCGGGCGCGAGGATATGGCGATGCTGACAACGCTCGCGGGACTTGCAATCGTCCTGCTGGCGGTGGTAAATCTGATTTCCCAGCTCTTTCAAAGCGTCCGCAGTATCTTTGCATTATGAAAGAAGCGTTTCAGCTTGCAGCATTGTGCGTTTGCGCGGCGACGGTCCTCGTCGTGCTGCGCCAGGCGCGGCCGGAAATCGCTGCGGCGTTTTCGCTGGCTGCCGGAGCGATCATTCTGCTTGCGCTTTCGGACAGGCTTGGAGAATCGGTGCAGGTGATTCGTGAAGTTGCGAAACAGGCGGACGCCGGCAATGGAACGGAGACGCTGCTGCGCGTGGCGGGAATCGGCGCGCTTTGCACGCTGGGCGGCCAGCTTTGCCGGGACGCAGGAGAGAAAGGAATGGGCGAAAAAGTGGAACTGGGCGGCAAAATCATGATGCTTTCGATGGCGCTGCCGATGGCGGCGTCGCTTCTGCAGGCCGTATGCGAAATGCTGTTGTAATGCTGGCGCTGCTGCTGTGCGCGCTGCTTTTTCCACTGACGGCTTGCGCAAGCGAAACGGACTTACGGTCTGTTTTGAATAGAGAACAGTTGACCGCACTGCAAAGCGCCGCCGACACGTTGTCGGAAGGAGCGGCGTTTGACATTTTGGAAACTGCACAGGCTGTGATGCGGGGCGAGAAGATTCTCAGTGCGGACGAGTTGTGCGAAGCGGCTCTTACAGCCGCGCGGAGCGCGCTGCAAAACAAACGCGGCCTGCTGACGCAGCTGTTCGCTGTCATATTGCTGTCGGCGCTTCTGCAACGTTTTGCGGACGCGTGGGGCGGAGACGGCCGCGCGGCCCGCCTGGCACAGTGGATATGTTTTCTGTTTCTTGCGCTGGCAGTAACGCGCGAATGCACGGAGGCGCTTGGCCGCGTGCGAAGAACCGTTGAGCGCGCGGCCGGCGGGATGCGGACGCTTTGTCCGGTGCTGCTTACGCTGCTCGCCGCCGTAGGCGGGACGGGGAGCGCAGCGGTGCTGCAGCCGGCGGTTTCCGCGGCGCTTGCGGCGGTAACGGCGGTGTGCGAAAAGATTTGCCTGCCGCTTACGGCGGCGTTCCTTGCGCTTTCGCTGCTGGACGGGATAACCGACGCATGGTCGCTTTCGCGGCTTTCAAAGCTGTGCAGGTCCTGCGAAACGCTTGCGCTGGGCACGGTTTTGACTGCGTTTACCGGACTGATGTCCGTGCGCGGATTCACCGCGGCGGCGCGCGACGGCGTAGCGCTTCGAACGGCAAAATTTGCGGCGGACACGTTTGTGCCGGACGTCGGCGGAATGCTGTCCGATACGGCGGAAACGGTTGCCGCGGGTTCGCTGCTCGTCAAAAATGCGCTGGGGGTGACGGCGATGACGCTGATTTGTATGTTTTTTCTTGCGCCGCTTGTGCAGCTTACGCTTTCAGGGCTTGTTTTCCGCCTGTGCGCGGCGACGGCGGAGCCGGTTACGGATCCGGGCATGGTGAAATGCCTGGACGCGGCGTCCGGAATGATGGGCATGCTGGCCGGATGCCTCCTGGGCGTTGCGGCAATGTTTCTGATTCTGATAGCGCAGGCGGTTGCGGCGGGCGGCGTGATCGCCATGCTGGCATGACGGCCGCGCTTGGCGCGCTGCTGCGCAGGCTCGCGGCGTTTGCGTTTATTGCGGCGTGCGTCGATTTTTTGCTGCCCGAAGGCGAAGCGCGCAAATATGTGCGTTTCACGGCGGGCCTCGCGCTGCTGGAAGCCGTGCTTGCGCCGGCGCTGCGGTTCGTTTCGGGGGTGATACGGTAAAATGAAGCTGAGCGCAATCGGTGAAAAAATCCGCGGGAAGGGCGCGCAGGCGGCGATTCTGCTCGCCGTGCTCGTGCTTGCGGGCAGCACGCTGCTTCCGCAGACGGAAAGCGCGGCGCCGCAGAGCGCGCAGACGGAAACTTATGCCGATACGCTCGAAATGCGCCTGGGCGAGGTGCTCTCGCAGATTACCGGAGCCGGAAAGGTTGAAGTCGCGATTCAATATGCGCAGGCGGTTTCCACGCAGGAAAACTGGCTTTCCGCGCAGCGGACGGAAACGCGGGGAGATCCCGTTGCGGTCATCGTCGTGGCGGAGGGTGCGGACGACGTGACGGTACGGCTTCGACTGGCGCATGCGGTGGAAACGCTTTTGCAGCTGGACGCGGCGAATGTGGAAGTATTCGAAATGCGGAAAGGGGAATAAAGCATGAAAAAGCTGCCGAAACTGACGCAAAAGAGAAAGCCGGACGCACGGCTGATCACGATGCTGGGGTTCGTTGTGCTGCTGGTCGCGGTATCGTATTGGGGGCAGACGGCGCGGCCGGCGTCGGTGACGCTCCCTGTGGAGCGCGTGCCGCTGGAAACGGGCGCGCCGACGGAAGCGCCGGTTGATTTTGCCGCGCAGGGCGCGGCTGAAACAACGCCGCCTGAAACGAAAAGCGCCTTTTCCGTCTATCGGGAAAAACTTGCCGCCGCGCGCGCCGATTCGATCCGCGCGCTGAACGAGGTTGCCGAAAACCCGGAAAGCGACGCGCAGACCGTCGCCGCAGCGATGCGCGAAAAGGCGGCGCTGGCCGGATACGCCGAAGCGGAGGCGTGCGTGGAGACCATGCTGGCCGCGGCGGGATGGCCGGAAGCGCTTTGTACGGTGCGCGAGGACGCGGCTGACGTCGTCGTGCGGGCGGAGACGCTTTCCGAACAGGACGCGGCGGCGATTCTCGAGCTTGCCGCGCGGCAGACAGGACTGGACGCGGCGCGCATTCGCGTAACGTGCGAAAAGTAAGCGAAAAGGCGTGATTGAATTTACGGGCAGGGTATGCTATAATAATTCGACGCTGAAAATATACCCTGTCGGATGAGGTGATTAAAATGAATGATAATCTTCCCGTCAATATGGAAGGCCAGGAAAACGGCGGCACGATCAACTACGCAAACGAAGTGATCGCGATCATCGCGGGCATGGCGATGTCCGAGGTGGACGGCGTTGCGGGTAAGCGTCCCGCGGCGAAATCCGTGACCGAGCGCATCGGGCTGACCAAGGCGGTCAATCCTGTTACGAAGGGCGTGCGCGTGGAAGTCGGCAGCGAAGAGGCGGCCGTCGATCTGACGCTGGCTGTTGAATACGGCAAGCCCATCCAGAAGGTTTGCACCGAGGTGCAGGAAAACGTCCGCAAGGCGATCGAGACGATGACCGGGCTGCACGTGGTCAAGGTCGACGTGCATGTGACGAGCGTGATCTTTGAAAAGGACGAGCAGGCCGCCGAAGCGGCGCTGATCGTCGGAAAGACGGCGGAAAAGGCCGTTGAGAGCGCGCAGAAGCAGGAAACCGCTGCGCAGGCTTCCGAGAATCCTGACGCTGAAAACGATCTGGACATCGATACCGAAATCGCCGATAACGGCGAAGAAGAGGAACTTGAAGAGGAGGACGCGGAGGCGGAAAACGTCGAGGGCGAACCGGAAAGCGCGTCCGTTGATTTTGGAGACGAAAAAGAGGAGTAAATGCCTATGAAGCTGCGCTGGTATGACAGAATCCTCGTTGCGCTCAGCGGCCTTGTGCTGGCTGCGGCGGGCGTGGCGGTCGTGCTGTGGGGCTGCGGAGCGATCCGGCTGCCCGAGCCGTTTGCGTTGGATCTATGGACCGGCGGCGACTGGCAGTGGCTTCCGGTGATTTTTCTGGGCGGCGCGCTGGTGTTTGCGTGGGGCTTGCGGCTGTTGGTGCGGCCGTTCTGCTTCCGACAGGATAAGCAGAGCCGGTATTTCACCGTAAAAACGGGAGAAACGGATACGCTGTCTATTTCCGTCGCGGCGCTGGATCAGCTGGTGCGCAAGTGCGTGAACGCCTGCCCTGAGGTAACGACTTCGAAAATCGTGATTACCGGACAGGAAAAGGCCATGCGCGTCAACGTGCGCGTGACGCTTCGCGGCGGCGTGTGCATCCCGGAGGTCGTCGCGCGGCTGCAGGATCAGATCAAGCAGTACGTGACGGGGTGCAGCGGCGTGCCGGTTGAAACCGTGCGCGTGATTGTTGAAGCGGCGAAAGATGACGGCGAAGGCGCGGAGAGCGTCAAACTCCTCAAGTCTGTGGAGCAGTTGCCGTCGGTTGATCGGGACGAAACGGAGAAGGCGGCGGAAGCCGAAACCGCGGCGGAAGAGGTAAAAACGCCCGCGCCCGAAACGGCTGCTGAAACCGAAGAAAAGGAAGAACCGGTTCAGGCACCCGTGGAAAAAGAAGCGGAAGAGCCGCTGCCGTCTGCGGAGCCGGAAAAGCCGGAAGAACCTCTGAACTTTGATTTCGGTCCCGAGGAGAAGCTGCCGGTGGAGCTTTCTGCCGATGCGTTCCCGTTCCCGGGCGAGAAAAAGGATGGCGAAAAGATCGATGCGTGAGTTCCTTTCGAGATGTTTTACGAAGGGAACGGCGGAATGCGCGGCGCTGTGCGCCGTAGTCGGCGCGGGCGTTGCGCTTTCGCTCATTACGCTGGGAATCTGGAAGACGCTGCTGATTGCGCTTTGCGTGAGCATGGGCGCGTTTATCGGCGGCGTAAAGGATAAAAAAGAATTCATACGAAAAGTCGCGGAACGGTTTGGGACAGGCCGGTAAAGGCCGCGGCACGAAAGAAACGGAGCGTGGTTGCCTATGGCGCGGTCGCTGGCGCGTGAAACCGCAATGAAACTGGTCTATGCCCAGATGATGGGCGGCGAATACGGAGAAGAAACGGTGGAAGGACTGATTGAGTTCCACCCGACGAAGGACGACCGCCGGTATCTGGACGAAACGGTGAACGCCGTAATCGGCCGCCGCGCGGCGATCGATGCAATCGTTGCGAAGTACCTGGTCAACTGGACGATCGAGCGGCTGGCGCGCGTGGATCTTTCAATTCTGCGGCTGGCGGTGTTTGAACTGCTGTGCCGCAAGGATATTCCGGCGGCGGTTGTAATCAACGAAGCGGTTGAGCTTTCGCACGTGTACAGCACGGAGGAAGCCGGCGCGTTTATCAACGGCGTGCTCGGCAATATCAATCGCGCGGGAGAGACGCTTGAATGAAAGCCTGCCTTGGTATCGACACCAGCAATTATAGGACCTCGACAGCCCTTTGCGCCCTGAAAAGCGGTGCAAAGGACAGCGTTTTTTATGAGGAAAAGCGGCTTTTGACCGTCGAACTGGGACAGCGCGGGCTTCAGCAGTCGCAGGCGCTGTTTCAGCATGTGACGCGTCTGCCGGAGCTGGTGGAGAAACTGATGCGCGCGCATTCGGAGTGTGAGATCGCGGCCGTGTGCGTCAGCACGCAGCCGCGCCCGGTAGAGGGATCGTACATGCCGGTTTTCCGCGCGGGCGAAAGCGCAGCGCGTTCGGTTGCGGCGGCGCTGAAAACGCCGTGTTTTTTTACGTCGCATCAGGAGGGACATCTTGCCGCGGCGCGTGTCGGCACCGGGCTGAATGCGGATAAGCCTTATCTGGCGCTGCATCTTTCAGGCGGGACGACGGAAGTGCTGGCTGTTTCCGAGGGGCGCTACGAACTGCTTGGCGGTTCGGCCGACCTGCATGCGGGGCAATTGATCGATCGCATCGGCGTAAAGCTGGGGCTGCCTTTTCCGGCGGGGCCTGAGCTTGAAAAGCTGGCGATGCAGGAACGCGCGCAGGCGCGGCTTTCCGCATCGCTGCACGGACTGGAATGCCATTTCTCGGGCGCGGAAACAAAAGCGCTGGGATGGATTGAAACCGGCGAGGCGACGCGGGAGGAGATTGCGGCGGAAACGTTTGATTGCGTTGCGCGCACAGTGGCGCGGCTTGTGCTTGCGGGCTGCGAAAAAAGCGGCGCGACGCAGGCGCTGCTGGCGGGAGGCGTGGCTTCCTCCGCGCTTTTGCGCGGTGAAATTACCGAACGCGTGCGCAAACGAAACGGACGGATTCGCCTGCATTTCGCGCGTCCGGAACTTTCGGGCGACAACGCGGTTGGGGTTGCGCTCATTGGCGCGGCGAAATACCGGGAGCAGGGAGGTTCGGCTGATGGCGAAGCTGATTGACGGAAAGGCCGTCGCCGCGGAGATCCGCGAAGGGCTGAAAACGCGCTGCAAGCAGCTTTCAGCGCGCGGGATCGTGCCGGGGCTGGCCGTGATTCTCGTCGGCGACGACCCTGCGAGCAAGGTGTACGTGCGCAATAAGGAACGGGCGTGCGCGTCCGTCGGGATTCATACAGAGACGTTCCGTTACCCGGCGGAAACGGAAATGGACGAGTTGAAAGCGCGCATCGATGCGCTCAACGCGGACGACGCGTTCGACGGTATTCTCCTGCAGCTGCCGCTTCCGGACGGGCTGAACGCGGACGAGCTTCTGGAACGAATCAATCCTGCGAAGGACGTAGACGGTTTTCACCCGCTGAACTTTGGTAAGCTTGCGCTCGGACTGGGAGGGAAAACGCCCTGCACGCCGGCTGGCTGCATGGAACTCCTGCGGCGCAGCGGAACGGAAATTTCGGGCCGGGAGGCCGTTGTGATCGGGCGCTCGCGGCTGGTCGGCAAACCGATGGCGCTTCTCCTGCAGGCGGCCGACGCGACAGTAACGATGTGCCATTCGCGCACGCGCGATCTGGCTGCTCACACGCGGCGCGCCGATATTCTGATTGTGGCTGCGGGCAGACCGGGGCTGGTGACGGGCGAGATGATCAAGCCCGGCGCGGCGGTGATTGACGTAGGCATCAACCGAGGGCAGGACGGCAGGCTCTGCGGCGACGTGGACTTTGCTTCGGCCGAACCTGTTGCCGGGGCGATTACGCCTGTACCTGGCGGCGTAGGGCCGATGACGATCGCGATGCTGCTGAAGGCGACAGTTGACGCAGCGGATGAAAGGCGCGGCTGATGGAAGAGCGAGTTTTAACCGTAACCGACCTGAACGAGTACGTGCGCCTGACGCTTGCGGGCGATCCGTTTTTGCAGACGATTCAGCTACAGGGCGAAATCAGCAATTTTAAGCGCGCAGTGAGCGGACACCTGTATTTTTCGCTGAAGGATGAGAATTCGCGTATCGATTGCGTGATGTTCCGCACGGCGGCGTACGGCCTGCAATGCGTTCCGCGCGACGGTATGCGCGTGGTGCTGACGGGCAGCGTGTCGCTTTACACGGCGGCGGGAAAATATCAGTTTTATGCTACCGGCATGCGCGAGGGCGGCATGGGCGCGCTGTACGAAGCGTTTGAGCGGCTGAAAGCCACGCTGCAGGCGGAAGGTCTGTTTGATTCGGCGAAAAAGAAACCGCTGCCGCTGCTCCCGAAAGGCGTGGGCATCGTAACGAGCGCGACAGGCGCGGTGGTGCATGATATTCAAAACGTGGCTGGCCGGCGAAACCCGGGCGTGCAGCTGTATCTGTGGCCGTCCGCCGTGCAGGGAACGGGAGCGGCTGCGGAAATTGCCCGCGGCGTCGCAGCACTTGATCGCGACGAGCGGATCGACGTGATCATCGTCGGCCGCGGCGGCGGCTCGCTGGAAGAGCTTTGGGCGTTCAACGAAGAAATCGTCGCGCGCGCGATATACGCGTGCAAAACGCCGGTCGTCAGCGCGGTCGGGCATGAGACGGATTTTACGATCGCAGATTTTGTTGCGGACGTTCGCGCGCCTACACCGTCGGCCGCGGCGGAGCTGGTCGTTCCGCGCAGGGACGATCTGCTCGAAACGCTCGACGGGTTAAAAGAAGAGATGGCGCGAGCGCAGGAGGTTCGTATCCGCGCGCTGCGCGCGGAGCTGGACAAGCAGCGCGCAAGACTGAACGCATTGCAGCCTGCGGCGCAGCTTCGGGAACGGCGGGCAAAGCTTGCCGCGCTTTGCGCGATGCTGACGGTGCGGGCCGAAAACGCGGTCAAGGTGCGGCGAATCCACATCGACGCGCTTGAGAAGCGGCTTGTCGCGCTTTCACCGGAGGGCGTGCTGCAGCGCGGATATGCGCTGGTAACGGACGAAACTGGCGCGCTTGTCGCAAACGCTGCGGACGTAAGGACGGGAGAACAGATTTCGATTCGCCTGCGCGATGGGAAAATTGGCGCGCGCGTAACGGAGGAATACGATGGCGGCAAAGAAAAAGGACTTTGAGGCGGGACTGAAGGAGCTGGAAGCGCTCGTAGAGCGGATGGAGGGCGAAATGACGCTTGAAGAATCGCTCAAGGCGTACGAAGCGGGAATGAAGCTGCACGCGCAGCTGACGGCACAGCTGGACACGGCGGAGAAAAAGCTGAAAACGCTTTCGGAGGGAAAGGATGAACTTTAAGGAAGACTACGCGCGTTATCTGCAGCGCGTGGAGGATGAGCTTGCGCGCCTGTGCCGCACGTGTCCTTCGCCCGAGCCGCTGCGGAGCGCAATGGAATACAGCCTGCTGGCGGGTGGGAAACGCATCCGGCCGGTTATGCTGCTGGCGGCGTGCGAGGCGTTTGGCGGCAGCGTCGAAGAAGCGCTTCCGTTTGCGTGCGCGCTGGAGATGATACACACCTATTCGCTCATTCACGACGATATGCCCGAGATGGACGACGACGATCTGCGCCGCGGCAAGCCCACGAACCACAAGGTGTACGGGCAGGGCATGGCGTTGCTGGCGGGCGACGGGCTGCTCTCCTGGGCGTTTGAAACGATGCTTGCGGGCGCAGGCGCAAGCGAAAAACACCTGCATGCGATGCGGGCGCTGGCGCGCGCGGCGGGCGTTTCCGGGATGGTCAGCGGCCAGTGCCGCGATCTGGAACAAAAGCCCGAAAACGGCGAAGAGGAACTCTACCGGCTTTGCGCCGAGAAGACGGGTGCGCTGCTTTCCGGGGCTGCCGAGGCGGGCGCGGCCGTCGCGGGGGCGGATGAGGCGACGCGGCTGCGCATGCGTCGCTACGGCGCGGCGCTGGGCGTATCGTTTCAGATTAAGGACGATCTGCTCGATATCGAGGGGGATGCGGCGCTGCTTGGTAAGGCGACGCACATGGACGAGCAGCGTGGGAAGATGACGTATCCACATCTGCTGGGATTGGACCGCGCGAAGCGCGTGATGGAAGAACAGACCGCGCTTGCGCTGGATTTGCTCGGTACGGACGCGCCTTTCCTGACGGAACTGACGCGGCAGCTGCTCAAACGAGATCATTGACGAGGGAGAAAACATGGCGGCATTCGTAGATAAAACAAGAATCATTGTGAAGGCAGGCAACGGCGGCAACGGCTGCGTGTCGTTCCATCGCGAGAAGTTTGTCATCAACGGCGGCCCGGACGGCGGCGACGGCGGCCGCGGCGGCGACGTAGTGTTCATTGCCGACGAAAGCATGCACACGTTGATGGACTTCCACAACCACGCCAAGTTTACCGCCGAGGCGGGTATGGATGGTTCCGGCCGGTTCCGGACCGGCAAAAGCGGCGCGGCGCTTGTGATCAAAGTTCCGCCGGGAACGATCATTCGCGATCGCGAGACGGGGCGCGTGCTGGCCGATATGAAAACGGCCGGAGAAAAACGCGTGCTTTTCCCGGGCGGCCGCGGCGGCTGGGGCAACGCGCATTTCGCCACGCCCACGCGTCAGGCGCCCAACTTTGCCAAGCCCGGCGAACGCCGCGAGCAGCGCGAACTGGAATTGGAACTGAAAACGCTGGCAGACGTCGGCCTGATCGGATATCCGAACGTCGGCAAGTCGAGCATTCTCTCGGTGATTACCTCGGCGCAGCCGAAAATCGCCAACTACCATTTTACCACGCTCACGCCGAACCTCGGCATCGTGCGCGGGTTTGGCCAGGATTTCGTCATCGCCGATATTCCCGGTCTGGTAGAGGGCGCGCACGCAGGCGTTGGGCTGGGGCACGCCTTCCTGCGGCACGTTGAGCGGACAAAGCTGCTCATTCACGTGGTCGACGCGTCCGGCTGCGAAGGACGAGATCCGGTTGAGGACTTCAAGCGCATCAACGAGGAGCTCGTCGAATACGGCGGACTGTCTGACCGGATGCAGATTGTCGCTGCGAACAAGACCGATATTTATGACGCGCACGAGAACGTGCAGCGCCTGCACGAGTATCTTGACCCGCTCGGTATCGAAATCTTTGAGGTTTCGGCCGCTACGCGGCAGGGGTTCACGCCGCTGCTCAAACGGATTGCCCAGGTTCTGCCGACGCTGCCCGAACCGGCTTCGATGGAAGATTTGCCCGAAGAAACGCTGGACGAGAAAACGCTGGGCGAACAGTTCACGATTTCTCGCGAACATGGCGAATTCTTCGTGGACGGCCCTGGCGCGCAGCGCCTGATCGATTCGGTGAACTTTGACGATGAAGAATCGGTCAACTGGTTCCATAAAACCCTGCGCCGCATGGGGATCGTCGACCGGCTGCGCGAGGCGGGCGCAAAAGAGGGCGATACGATCGTATTCGCCGATATGGAATTTGACTTTGTGGAGTGAGGTTACAGCATGACGAGCAAGGAAAGAGCGTTTCTGCGGTCCATGGCCAACACGATGGACGCGATTCTGCACATTGGCAAGGATGGCATCAACGACGGCGTAAAGCAGCAGGCATGGGACGCGCTGGAAGCGCGGGAGCTGATTAAGGTAACCGTGCAGCGCGAAGCGCCGTATGACAGCGCGCGTGAAGCGTGCGGCGAACTGTGCGAACTGGTGCACGCTGAACCTGTGCAGTGCATCGGAAGCAAGTTTGTTATTTACCGCCCTGCCCGTAAGGGCCCGCATCTGTTGGATGAGATGGGGAAGGCGAAGGAAGGAAAATAAATCGGGACGACAGTGCGCCGCTCTTTTCAGGGAAGAGCGGCGCGTTTTTTATATTATCCTTTTTCCTCCCCGCAAAGAATTCTTCCGTATTCTTTTACCGGTGGTTCGCCCCAAAGCGCGCGGTAATCCTGTCCCAGATAACAGCCGAAGGAGGTGATCGACTCAAACCCGATTTTTCTATAGGCGAAACAGTCCTGCTCCATGATGGATGTATCCAGGGTAAGCTCTTTGGGAGGCTTTACCCAACCGGAGAAACGGGAATTATCCATCCAGTACTCCAACACCTGAGAGCCTTTTTTCCCGAATACATCGAGCAGACGCTGCAATGAATGGACCTCATGGACGTTTTCCTCGCATGTTTTATCAAAAAGCGGACGGTGAGAATCCCGGAGGAAGGGCGCATATTCCAAGGTTATACCGGGCAGCGGAGCCACCTTTTGCGGTGCGTCGATCGTATCCATATAGGCGAGGAAGCAAAGTGTCGCCTGACGGTTATAGCGCCGAATGCCGCAAAGCATCGCATTCAGCGCAATCATCTGCTGATCGCTTGCCGATAACGCGCTGCATTTGGGACAATGGCATTGACAATCCTTCACATCGTCCAGCCAGAAGAAATATCGATCCGATCCGGTATCGAGCATGCGGGCTAACTGTTCCGCGCGAAGCGCGATAAAATCAAGCGCATCCGCATCGGAAACGCAAAGATTGTAATCCGGCGTGCGAACGCCTTGACGATCCATACGGAACCAGCTCGGTTTGGACTGAATGAGCGTACGCGGCAATAACCATGCCATGGTATGCGCCTCGTACTCAACGGCAATCCCCAGATGATTCAGTTGTTTGAACAAACGCTGTGTTTCGGGAAGCAGTCGATGATGGATTGCACTTTCAAGAGAAAGATGCGCATCCTTCCCGCCGACAGGGTGGATTCCCAACACGTTAAGCCTGGCGTCTTGCAGGCGTTCCGGCCAGGTGGAATCCAGCTCTTCGGGGTGAATAATGATTCCGCGACGGTTTTCCATGGCATTTTGCCCTCCTTAGCCTTTTAACGCACCTACCATGAGGCCGCTTGTAAAATATTTTTGAAGGAATGGATAAACAAGCAGAATCGGTATCACGGCGACGACCGTATTTGCAAGCTTGATATTTTCCGAATAGACCGCGCTTTTGCCCATTGTGGCGCCAACCATACCAATGCCGCTGCCTCCTGTATTGTTGGATACATTGGAAAGCATCATATACAAGTAATCCTGAAGCGTTTTCAGTTTGCTCTTGGAAACGTAGTACACGCTTTGCTGGTAGGTGTTCCAATAATCGACGGCAGTGAAAAGCGCGATGGTTGCAAGGACCGGCGTAGAAAGCGGCAGTACGATACGGAAAAATGTACCATAGTCGCCAGCACCGTCAATTGCTGCGGATTCTTCCAGTTCGTGCGGGAAATTGGAAAAATTCGTGCGCAGCACGATCAGATAAAACGTATTGATCATATAGGGCACGATATAAACCCAAATCGTGTTGAGCAGCTTTAATTTGCGGAACAGCATATAATTAGGAATCAAACCCGCGCTCAAAAACATCGTTATAATGATCAACCAGTTAACGAGCTGCTTTCCGGGATAATTCTTTGTCAGCCCATAAGCCATCCACGTTGTCATAAACAGGTTGATGAACGTTCCGATGAGCGTGGTAACGGTAGTAACCAGCATCGGCTGGAAGATTTTGCCCTGAGAGAAAACAAAATCGTACGCTTCCAGCGTGAAATTGCGCGGCCAGATCAGTACGGTCGTCTGCATATATTCGCCATATGTCATAAACGAGCCGACAATGCAATGCCAGAACGGGTAAATCGTACAGGCGCACATGAAAACAAAGAGCAGAACAATCAGAACATCCAGAACGGAGTATCTATGTTTTTTGGCAGTTCGAATTTTTTTCATATTTTCCTCCGTCAAATCAATCCCTGCTCGCCCAGACGTTTGGCGACCTGGTCGGATAAGATCAGCAGAACCGCGCCTACCGCGGAATTGAACAGCCCTGCGGCAGTGGCAAAACTATGGCGGTTATTCGAGATACCGAGACGATAGACAAACGTGTCCAGCGTGTCTCCAACCGGACGCACCTGCTCGTTGATGAGCGTCTGCACTTGATCGAAATTTCCGCTCATCATTGCGCCTACGCGTAAAATCAGCATCATCACGACAACGTTCTTAATGCCGGCAAGCGAGACATGCCAGATTCGCTGCAGGCGGTTTGCGCCGTCGATAGAAGCCGCGTCGTACAGTTGCGGATCAATGGATGTGAGCGCGGAAAGGTAAATAATGGCCCCATAGCCAGATTCCTTCCAGACGTCGCTGAGAACAAGGATAGGGCGAAAAAGATCCTTGCGGCCAAGAAAAAGAATGGGATCATGCCCAAGGGCGGTAAGAATATTATTGAACAAGCCGCCGTAGAGGGTAGTAAAGTTCATGATAATTGAGGCGATAACCACCCAGGATACGAAATGCGGCAGATAAAGAACAGTCTGAACAGCACGTTTGAAATGGATGGAGCGCAGTTCGTTGAGCATCAGGGCGACAAGAATCGGCATTGGGAAACAGAAAATCAGCTTCAGGAGATTGATGATCAGTGTATTTTTCAGCGCATCCGCAAAGCTGACGGAACTGAAGACTTCTTTGAAAAAGCGAAAGCCTACCCATGCGCATTTTTGAAGCGGACGCGTAATACGAAAATCGCGAAAAGCGATTTGGAGATAATACAGAGGATAATAGCGGAAAATCAGATAGAACGCCACGCCGGGCAAAACAAAGCAGTAAATGCGCCTTGCCCGCCAGACCGATTGAAGCAGGCGACGGGGAGATTGCATGGAGAAAATCACTCCTTTTTATGAAAATGCGGCGCGGAGTTTACCCCGCGCCGCGCTTGTGGTTCCTCAGAGAGCCTTATCCAGCTGGATATTATTCTCCTGCACATAGTTGGCGAGGATTTCGCGATAGCGATCGAGGCCGGCGTCTTTCAGCTTTTGCTGGCATTCGTCCCACGTCGCGTCAATATCCTTTTCGCCAGTCAACCAGGCGGTGCGATATGCGCTGATGATTTCCCACATTTCAGCGCCAATCCTGCTCGCCTCTTCGTCATAGAAGAAGTTCAGCTTCGCCAAACGGGTAAGGTTCGCATCATCGAGCGCTTCGTTCCAGGCGATCAGCTCGGGATCGCGCGCAAGGCGGTCGTTCGAGCCGAAGTCGGCGATTTCGCCCATGAAATGAAGGGACTGACCCCAGGCTTTGTTCACGACGTCTTCCTTCTGCACCTTCTGACCGTCCACCAGATCGTAGTACATGCCTTCTTCATAGCCGTACAGCGTCAGGTCGCGCCCTTCGTCGGAAAGAAGATAATCCATAATCGCGAGCATACGGGCAACCTTTTCTTCGCTCAGGTTCGCGTTAAAAGCGGAATTGGCATAAAAACCGAAGGAAGCGCCAATAAACTTGCCTTTGGGCCCCTCCATGCAGGGGACAAGCGCGCCAAGCTTGGCTTCCGGATCGAACTGCGCAAGACCGGCTTTATTGTTGCCCCACCAGGTGGTGTTCAGGTTCATGATATAGAAGCCCGCGCGACCGGACGCAAGCTTTTCCATGCAGGTTTCGTAGCTGTTGACGAACATTTCCTGATCAAGCAGCTTGTTGGCATACAGATCTGCAAAGTATTTGATGAAGGCCTTGTAGTCCTCATCTTCATATTTCCAGATCAGGCTGCCGTCATCCTGAACGCCCCATTCGAAATAACCAAGCCAGCCGGGGAGCATATAGGTTTCGATCTGGCCGAAGTCATAAAGCGTAAAACCGGTCGTGCCCATACCGTCCGGATCTGCTTCAACGATCTTTTCAAGCACGGTTTTGAATTCCTCATAGTTCTGCGGAACTTCAAGGCCGAGCTCCTCCAGCCAGTCGGCACGATAATAAACGCCGGGGGTCAGCTTGCCGACGGTATCCGGGACACAATAAAAAGCATTATTGACCGTAAGGCCATTCGCGCCCGGAAGGTTCAGCGTGTTGCGAATGTTTTCGAAGTTGTACTTCTCGACATATTCGCCCACATCGATCAGCATCCCGTCTTCGGCCAGCTGACGATAGACGCTGTTATCCGTCGCGCGGAACCAGTCCGGCATATCGTCGGAGGCAATGCGCATATTCAGCGTGTCGTTATAGTTGTCGATGTTGGTTATCGTAAGCTTGAAGTTAACGTTGAACTTGTTTTCAAGATAAACCATGATCGGGTCGTCGTCGGGAATGTCCATAACATAGTAGGCCATCAGTTCGATATCCAGCGGCTTCGTGAAATCCACCTCATCCGCGCAGGCGGATACGGCGATTCCAAGCAGAAGCGCCAGGACACACAGGAGAGAAAGATGTTTTTTCATCAGGGAACCTCCTTTATAAAAATCTTGTCTTAATTATATGTTATTCACAGAATTATAGAAGGGGAGGATTTTGACAACGAGAAGGGGGATTCTTGACGGAAAAACTAACGCTGCATGTTTCGGCACTGCGACGGCGTTTTGCCGAAGGCACGACGAAAAAGCGTGGTAAAATGCTTCAGATCCGTGTATCCTGCTGCGCGTGCAACTTCTGCAACCCGCATAGAAGTGTTTTCCAGCATTGATTTTGCCCATTGCATTCTCAAACGGATGAGCATTTCATTGAAACCTTCGCCGGTTTTCTGCTTGAAGGAGCGAGAAAAATAAGCCGGGCTCATATAAAACAGCCGCGCTACTTCTTCCAGATGAAGGTGCTCGGAGAAATGCTCCAGAATATATTCAACCGCCTGCTCCATCGGATCACCGCGCAGTCCGTTCAAAATCAGCTGAGTCGTTTCGGAAACTTCGCGGCGCATGGTTTCCAGTCGTTTTTCCGGCGCAGCGCGCCGATCATCCATCTCCTTGCGCAGCCGGGCTGCAAGCGGAGGCAGCTCAGCCATTACGTCCATTTTCAGCACATAGCCGAATGCCCGTTCTTTCAGCGCTTCGCGCGCATATTCAAAATCCGCATAGCCCGTTAGTATAATCACCGGAATGCGGCGGTTTTCGCTGTTTAGCGCATGCATGAGCTCCAATCCTGTCATACCCGGCATTTTTATATCTGTAATAACGGCGTCCGGCTGTATTTTGCGGATCATTTCCAAAGCTTCGAGGCCGTCTTCCGCGGCCGCGCAGATTTCAAACCCGATCGATTGCCAATCGATCGCACGAATAATTCCGGTTCGAATGATGGATTCATCTTCGGCAATCAGCAGCTTGTACATGTAGCTATTCGGCCTTCCTTTCCGATGCGTTCAGAACAATTGGCATGAGGATTGTAACGACTGTTTTTTCGTCGGGCGCACTTTTTACGTGTAGCCCGTATTCGTCGCCAAATCGCAGACGAACGCGTTCCGCCACGTTAATCAGCCCGATATGCTCGCTTGAAACGCTTTGACGGAGACGCCGGTTCAGCACGTCTACGGCTTGTAAAGTCATGCCTGCGCCATCGTTTTCAACTTCAACGCGCAGTCGCGTATCCTCCTGTGAAATGCGAATAACGACGTGCAGCGTCTGGCGGGGACGCATTCCATGATGAATTGCATTTTCAATCAACGGCTGCAAAAGATATTTGGGAACCATTGCGTTCAAAAGATGTGGGGCAATGGGCGTCAGTTCCACCTGAAGGCGTTCGCCAAAACGCAGCGTCTGAATCGCGGCGTAAGCGTTTACATGATCGATTTCCCGCTGCAGGGTAACGTCATATTCATTATGAACCAGTCCCGTGCGAAGGAACGCACCTGTTGCATCGATCATGCTCGTCAGCGGGCCGTATTCCCTTTGCACGAGCAGCAGTTTCATCGCGGCAAAGATGTTGCTGATCAGGTGCGAATCCATTTGCGATTGCAGTGCGATAACCTCTGCCTGCCTTCGACGGTTTTCAAGAACCGCCTGGCGCTCACGCTGCCGCAGAAGAGAATGATTCAACTGAGAAATGCGTTCCATGGACTCGTGAAACGCAAGCGCAAGCGCCGAGATTTCGTTTTCGCTTTGCAGAGAAACGGGAAGCTCATGGCAATCCGGCGTCGCAGAGCCAAAGTATTTTTCTGTTAAACGCGAAAGCCGGGTAATGCGCCGCGAAAACAAAAGGTCGATTGTTAACGCCGCAAGAATAAACGCGCAGACAAACATGCCGATATAAGCAGGCAGCTGACGGGCGAACGCACGCAGCGGCGCAATGGGCAAGGAGCAGACGAGCGTATAGCTCGTCCCTTCAATCGGCGTAGCGAAAATCATCCGTCGTGGATCCGATCCTGCGTCGTTTTGCGCTGCGGGCAGCGTGACGGTGCGCATATCCCGCGAATCCACGCGAATAAGCCCGCTCTGGCACATCCCTTCAATCAGCGCGCGTTCCTGCAAATACGCCGGTGTAGCAACAAGCCTCCATTGCGTTTTATCATACAAAAAGAAGGTTCCCATGTTGCTTTCGCCAAGTTCGTCGGCAAAAACGTCGATGATTTGAAAAGAAAGGAAACCAAGCGTTGAAAAGTAACGCTCCGAAGCGCTGGCATGAATATTGCGAATTGCAACAATAACAGAAATGTTATCCGTATCAAATCGATCCGGGTAAAGACAGAAAAACGCATATTTGCGTTGAAAATGCCCCAGGATGCTGGCAGAGAGAAAATCCGGCTGCGCCGTTGAGGTGCGTTCCAGCAGCTTTCCGGCTTTATCGTAAATTGCAGCGTCCGTTATGCCCATTTGAAATGCGCGGTTTTTCAGTAAAAGCTCACTGAAGGTACAATTCGACGCGGCGTCCGTCTTCGGAGAAAGAAACGCAGCCAATTCGTCGCTGTACGCCATGATATTGATAAACTGGCGATTCACATCCAGGTTTTCAACTATGCGTCCTGCGGAAAGCTCGACCGTATCTGAATGCACATCCGCCATGGCGCTGATTACGCAGTTTTCCATTTTGTGCGTTAACGCAGGTAAAGGCAAGAGCATCGGGATAAGGCAGACGAGGTATAGCAAAAAGACGCGAAGCTGAAAGCTGCGCATGGAACGCAGCTGACGAAGCACCGCAGGAAAACGCGGACCGAGCGCAGGATAGCTGCGCATCGCTTCCGCCAGCCGTTGAAACGGCGACATAACCCAACCGGTTAACAGCGCGATTCCGCACAGCGCAATCAGACCGAGCGCAACGGCAAACATAAACGGTGCGAGCAATTGATGAAGAATATCTTTCATCAATGCGTGAACATCCAGCAAATATACGTAGTGTAAACCATTTTGCGAGTTTGTATATTCGATTTGCCGGCTTTTCGCGGGACGCGCGCCGCTTTCATAAAGAAGCCGTCCGGATTCATCTTCAACATAAAACGGCATATCGCCCTTGGCGGCGAAAATCAGTTCATCCGGCAGGACGGCAACAAGAAGCACGTCGTCATTTACCATCGAATACAGAATATTATGCGGCCCCAGATAGGATTTCGCGCTTCCTGAATTGAGCGCCATTACATCCATCGCGGAGGCTGCCAGCACAACTGCTGAGAGAGAACGAGGAACCGCTCCGGGAGAATAGGCGAATACGCCTTGCAAAGTAAGAGCGGAAGAGCGGGTTAAAAAGAAAGAAAACTGAAACTGAGGATGATTATGCGACAATTGCACCAGGGCGGCGCGTAAATCCAAAAACGCTTCGGATTGCTGCAAAGCGCTGCTCGGGCTAAAAAAGGAACGGCAAGCCTCCGTTACCGAACTCTGCTCGGCGGCAATTCTTATAAATTCTTCCGATGCTTCCAGCCGGGAAACCGCCTGTTTATCGATCGATTGCAGGCGCAATTCGTAGGACGCGCTTATATTTTCGACCGTCACCGCAAAAGCGATTGCAGCACATGCGCAAAGGAAAAAAAGAAGAGATACCGCTTCGAGCGCGCAAGCGCCCCAGAATAACTTTCTACGGTATCCCTTCACAGGTCCTCCCACCTTTATATGTACAATGATAATTCATTATATCACAAGTACACAGAAAGAGCAGCAGGAGAGTTTTGCTGTTTTCAGGGGAGGAATTCTCCCGTTATTCGAGTTACACCGGCAATTCCAGCCCGGGTTCAGCATTCAGATCCAGCCCTGTGAGCGCTCCGCGCATCAGCTGCCAGAACGCGGCGCTGCCGATCATCGCAGCGTTATCGGTACAGAGCTTGAGCGGCGGCATATAGCAGGGGATATGGAGCTTTTGCGCGCCTTCGGTCAGTTCCTGACGCAGCAGGCTGTTCGCAGCAACGCCTCCTGCAACGGCCAGTGCCTTTGCGTTATGCTCGCGCGCGGCGAGCAGCGCTTTCCCGACCAACTGCTCTACGACGGCTTTGCGGAAGGACGCGGCAATATCCGCGGCGGGAACGTCCTGCCCGGCCTGATGCAGCTGGTGTACGCGATTGATAAGCGCCGTCTTCAGGCCGCTGAAGCTGAAATCGTACCGGCCGTCAAGCCGCGGCCTGGGCAGCTGGAGCGCGTCCGGGTTACCCTGCCAGGCCAGCTTATCCAGCAGCGGACCGCCGGGATAGGGGATCGACAGCACGCGCGCCGCCTTATCAAACGCTTCGCCCGCAGCGTCGTCCAGCGTGTTTCCCAACAGGCGATATTCGCCGTAATCCGTCACTTCCACCACGTGCGAATGTCCGCCGCTTGCAACCAGGCAGATAAACGGCGGTTCCAACTCCTCATGCGCAATATAGTTTGCACAGATATGCCCTTCGATATGGTTGACGGGAATCAGCGGCAGGTTTGCCCCGTATGCCAGCGCCTTGGCGCAGCTGACGCCAACCAGCAGCGCGCCGACCAGGCCGGGACCGTAGGTGACGGCGATTGCATCCAGATCGTCCAGCTTCAGGCCGGCTTCGTCCAGCGCCTTCTGGACAACCGCGTCGCACGCTTCGATATGCTGGCGCGATGCGATTTCCGGCACAACGCCTCCGTAGAGCGCATGCGTCTCCACCTGCGAAGCGATGACACTCGAAAGCACGCGGCGGCCATCCTCGACGATAGACGCAGCCGTCTCGTCGCATGAGGATTCAATTGCCAATATGCGCGCGTGGCGCGCTGAAATGAGTTTATCCGCTTTGGCGCGGGCCGTTTCCATATAGCTCATGTCTTTTGTCTTTTTCCTTTTGCAAAGCGTCAGTCTCAGGATGTATCTGAAAAATTCCCTGAGGCTCCATCACGGCACCTTTTCCGCCATCTCTGCGTCGGAAAATCTCGATTTAGCCCCGCTAAACCTTCGATTTTCCTCCTTGAACTGACGAAAAATCCGCTCGGACTGTCGCCTCTTCCTTTTTCAGATACACCCCAGCATCGCCGCGCCGCATACGCACAGCGCAAGCCGCCCGCCAATCTGCCGGACGGCCGCGATGAAAAACGTTTCCGGCATCATCTGTATCAGCGTGGAGGACGGATCAAACAGCCACAGGTCGTTTGAAAACGCCATCCGATGCATTGCCGTAAACCATCCGGTGAAATCAACAGCCGCCCAAATCGCGCCTGCGCCGAGAAGCACGACAAACAGCGCTACGCCCAGCAGGAAGCTGCGGCGCTCTCGAAAGCCAAACGCCAGTCCCAGCGCGCAGAGCGCGCCTGAAAGAATCGCGATCCGTTTTCCAAGCCGAAACAAATCGCGCACGTCCGCCATATGGAGCCGCTCCTGCAGGCCGAAAAGCGATTCGGAAAGCGCCTCGCGGTCGCCGCGAAGGTAAGCCGCCGTCTCCTGCGCCATGCGGTCGAACGGCGGCTGCTGCGAATAAACGTCCGAATTAAAAGCAAACGAGGCGATGCAGGCGTACAGGCATGCGATCAGCAGCAGAAACGCCGACGCGGCCGCGCACAGCTTTCTCATTGCATCTGCAGATACGCGCGGACGAAGCCGTCGATTTCCCCGTCCATGACCGCGTCCACGTCGCCCTCTTCGTAGCCGGTGCGATGATCCTTCACCATGGTGTAGGGCTGGAAGACGTAGGAGCGGATCTGGCTGCCCCATTCGATCTTCTTCATTTCGCCCTTGATTTCGGCCATTTTCTCTTCCTTTTCGCGTTCGCGCAGTTCCAGCAGCTTCGATTTGAGCATACGGATACAGACCTCGCGGTTCTGAATCTGGCTGCGTTCGTTCTGGCACTGTACGACGATGCCGGTCGGGATATGCGTCATACGCACGGCCGAATCGGTACGGTTGATGTGCTGGCCGCCGGCGCCGCTGGCGCGATAGGTGTCGATGCGAACTTCGTCCCAGTTGATGGCGAACTCGTCGTCTTCAATGATGGGCGAAACGTCCAGCGAAGCGAAGGAGGTATGGCGGCGCGCGTTCGCGTCAAAGGGGGAGATGCGAACCAGCCGGTGCACGCCCTTTTCGGAGCGGAGGAAACCATAGGCGTTGTCGCCGTCCACTTCCCAGGTGACGGATTTGATGCCCGCCTCGTCGCCGAGCAGCAGGTCGATCTGCTTGACAGTGAAGCCGTGATGCTCACAGTAATGCATGTACATGCGGTGCAGCATCTGCGTCCAGTCCTGCGCTTCGGTTCCGCCGGCGCCCGCGTGCAGCGAGAGGATGGCGCTGTTCGCGTCGTAATCGCCGCGCAGCAGCGTTTCCAGCGAAAGCTCTTCAATGTCGGCTTCCAGCTTTTCCAGGTCGCTTACGACCTCGCCGATCATCGATGCGTCGCCTTCTTCGTCCAGCAGTTCCATCATTGCCTCGATGTCGTCCGCACGGTCGCAGAGGGATTTGTAATGTTCCAGCCGCCCGGAGACGTGTTTATAGCGCTGGTTGATCCTGGTCGAGCGGGCCAGATCGTTCCAGAAATCCGGCTCGGCCATGGTTTCCTGCAGCTCCGCCGCTTCCTCGCGCAGCGAGTCAAGACCGAGCGCTACGCCGACTTCGGCGGTGTGCTCGCGGAGCGTTTTCAGTTTGGCGCGTGGTTGATCGAGTTCTACCATGTTGATTTTCCTTTCGCGTTGAAATATCTGAACCACCGATCAGGCTTCGCGCCCGCAGCAGTTTTTGTATTTTTTGCCGCTGCCGCAGGGGCAGGGCTCGTTGCGGCCGACCTTTACACCGGCTTTGACGGTCTTCGGCTTTTCATTTTCCTGTCCGGCGAGCTTCGCCTCGGCAGGCTTGGCAACCTGCTGACGCTGAATGTTCTGCCGGATCTGCGCGTGATAGAGACGAATCAGCGTATCCTCGCGGATCAACCGCACCATCTCGTCGAACATATCGAAGCCTTCGAGCTTGTATTCGACAACCGGATCGTGCTGGCCGTACGCGCGCAGGCCGATGCCGTCGCGCAGGCGATCCATCGCGTCGATGTGGTCCATCCAGCGATGATCGACGCAGCTGAGCAGTACGACGCGCTCGAATTCACGCATGTCGATGCCGGCTTCGGTCAGCTCCTTCTCACGCTCGGCATAGGCGGCTTCCGCAGCGTCGCACAGCGCTTTTTTCAGCGCTTCGCGCTTTGTATACTGCGCGGCGTTCGCCTCAAACCAGCCGGCGGGAATGCAGTAGCGCTCCAGATATTCCGAAAGCGCCTTCATATCCCAAACGTTGCGATCGTCGGAATTTCCGGTATAGTGATCGACGTTGTCCGAGATGAGGTTTCTGACCATGCCGATAATGGTCGCGCGCATATCCTCGCCCTCGAGCACCTGACGGCGTTCGCCGTAGATGACTTCGCGCTGCTGGTTCATTACGTCGTCATATTGCAGCACATGGCGGCGAATGTCGTAGTTGCGGCCTTCGATGCGCTTCTGCGCGCTTTCGATCTGGTTGCTGAGCATCTTCGCTTCCAGCGGAGTATCCTCATCCAGGCCCAGCCGGTCGATCATACCGGCGAAGCGATCGGAGCCGAACAGGCGCATCAGATCGTCTTCGAGCGAGATGTAGAACTGCGAGGAGCCCGGATCGCCCTGACGGCCGGCGCGGCCGCGCAGCTGGTTGTCAATTCGACGGCTTTCATGCCGCTCGGTGCCGATGATATGCAGACCGCCGACGGCGACCACACGGTCGTGCTCCGCGTCGGTCTTCTTGGAGTATTCCGCCAGAAGACGGTTATATTCCCTGCGCGCAGCAAGAACTTCTTCGGAAACCTCTTCAACGTGGCCAGTGGCTTCTTCGATTACATCCTCCGGAATTTCCATGTTGCGCAGATCGCGGCGGGCAAGGAATTCCGGGTTGCCGCCGAGCAGAATATCGGTGCCGCGGCCGGCCATATTCGTGGCGATGGTCACCGCACCGTAATGGCCCGCCTGCGCGACGATTTCGGCTTCTTTCTCGTGATGCTTGGCGTTGAGCACTTCATGCGGCACGCCGCGCAGATCGAGCATGCGGGAGAGCATTTCGGATTTTTCAACCGAAACCGTACCGACGAGCACCGGCTGCCCCGTCGCATGCCGCTTAATAATCTCCTCGACTACGGCGTTGTATTTGCCGCGCTGGGTTTTATAAACCACGTCGTTGAGATCCTTGCGGATCATCGGGCGGTTGGTGGGAATCTGCACGACGTCGAGGTTGTAGATGCCCTTGAATTCTTCCTCTTCCGTTTTGGCCGTACCGGTCATGCCGGAGAGCTTTTTGTACATACGGAAATAGTTCTGGAACGTGATCGTTGCAAGCGTCTTGCTTTCGCGCTCGACGGTAACGTGTTCCTTCGCTTCGATCGCCTGATGCAGGCCGTCGGAGTAGCGGCGGCCGATCATCAGACGGCCGGTAAACTCGTCGACGATGATCACCTGTCCGTCCTTGACGACGTAATCAACGTCGCGCTTCATCAAAGCGTTGGCGCGCAGCGCCGCGTTGATATAATGGTTCAGGTCGCTGTTTTCAACGTCGGCCAGGTTTTCAACGCCGAAGAAGCTTTCAGCTCTGGCAATTCCTTTTTCAGTGAGGGAAACGCCCTTTTCCTTTTCGTCCTTGGTGTAGTCCGCGTCCTCGCCTTCGCGCAGACGGCTGACGAACTGGTCGGCGCGGGCGTACATATCGTTCGCCTTGTCGCCCTGGCCGGAAATGATGAGCGGCGTTCTCGCCTCGTCGATGAGGATCGAGTCCGCCTCGTCGATGATGGCGAAATTATGCCCGCGCTGCACCATGTCCTTTTTGTAAATGACCATGTTGTCGCGCAGGTAATCGAAGCCGAACTCGTTATTGGTGCCGTAGGTTACGTCGGCGGCATATGCGGCGCGGCGCGCCTCATTGTCCAGATCGTGCGTAATCACGCCGACCGTCATCCCCAGGTAGCGGAACACCTTGCCCATCCATTCGCCCTGAAAGCGTGCCAGATAATCGTTGACGGTAACGACATGCACGCCCTTCCCGGCCAGCGCGTTCAGATAGCTGGGGAGCGTGGCGACGAGCGTTTTGCCTTCGCCTGTTTTCATTTCGGCGATACGGCCCTGATGCAGCACGATACCGCCGAGCATCTGCACATGAAAATGACGCTTGCCAAGCACGCGGCCCATGGCCTCGCGCATGACGGAAAACGCCTCGGGCAGCAGGTCGTCCAGCGTTTCGCCGGCGGCCAGCCGGGCGCGGAATTTTTCAGTCATACCGCGCAGCTCTTCTTCGGAAAGCTTGCGGTGCGCGTCTTCATACGAATCGATTTTCGCGGCGATTTTCTCAAGGCGCTTGATTTCCGCCGAGTTGGAATCGCCGAATAGCTTTTTCAGAAAACTGCCGGCCATCTTTTTCCTCCCAAACAGTTGATACATGAAAGCATTTTATTATACCACGCCGGAATAAATTGCGCAAGCGCAGGACTCAATCGCCGCGCAAAAGCGAAAACCCGCCGCGGTGCTGTCCGCGGCGGGGCGTGAGAATCAAATTTATCTTCTCATGTTTTTGTCGATTTCAAGGCCGAAATCGAGCGTTTGACCGGTCTGCGAGCCGGTGGTATCGTTGGAACCGCTGTCCGTACTGTCCGCAGCCTTGCCGTCGTCGCCGGAGACGGCGGTCTGTGCGCCCGTATCGTTCGCGGTTACCGTACCGTCCTCGGAAATTTCACCGGGCGTGAATTCGCACATCTTGGGCGAGATATATCCGACGACGCCTTCTTTGGTCTTCACCTGATACCAGCCGCTTTCCGCAACGCCGGTGCAGGTGTAGGTTTTGCCCTTTTCGGCAATGCCGACGACTTCGTATTCCGTGCCCGGACCCTGACGGATCTTAACCGAGCTGGTGTAGGTGATCTTGACGGTACCGGTAGTGGGCTGCGTCGGCGCGGGGGTCGGAGTCGCGGTGGGTTCCGGCGTAGCCGTCGGTTCGGGCGCAGGGGTTGCGGTGGGAGCCTGCGTCGGCTCAACCGTAGGTTCTGCGGTGGGCTCCGGCGTAGCCGTCGGTTCGGGCGTGGGTTCCGGCGTCGGCAGCGGGGTAGGCGTCGGCATCGGCGTAGGAACCGGCGTCGGGATAGGCGTGGGCTCCGGGGTCGGTTCGGGCGTGGGTTCCGGCGTAGCCGTCGCCGTCGGCCCGAAGAGGGAGAAGCCGTTCTTTTCGAGAAGCACATCTGCGCCAAGGAAAATGCCCATGAGAATCACGAGGATCAGCAGGACGATCAGCAGCCCTTTAGGGCCGCCTCCGCCGCGCTTGCCGCGCCGGGGCGCGGAAGGCGTGCGGGAAACTCCGCTCTGCTGCGACTCATAGCCATAACCGGCTGAAGCGCGCTGGCGCGGCGCGCCCTGCTGCTGAGAAGAACGCGTATAAGGAGATTCCTCATAGTAAGGATTGCGCGGACGATTGCTGTTGCCCATAGTGCACCTCTTCAAAATGTTTCGAATCCAGCGATCTTTGCGTCGATAAGATTACAAGTGTATTATAGAGTATTAAATCCAGTCTGTCCAGAGGGAAAACAAGGAACTTGCATTCTTTTTCCGAAAAATATATACTGGTAGCAAGCAATCACAAGGGAGAAGGATATGAGTAAGTATTTTTCGTTTGATTTGCTCAAGCGCAGCAAAACGTCCATGGCGCGCCGCGGCGTGGTGCGCACGCCCCACGGCGATATCCAGACGCCGTGCTATATGCCCGTCGGCACGCAGGCGACCGTAAAGGCGATGACGCCGGAAGACGTAAAGGCGTGCGGTGCGGAAATTATTCTTTCCAACACGTATCACCTGCATCTGCGCCCCGGCGAGGAGCTCGTGCGCGAGGCGGGCGGGCTTCATAAATTCATGCATTGGGATCGCCCGATGCTGACCGACAGCGGCGGGTTCCAGGTGTTTTCGCTGGCGGGGCTGCGAAAGATTACCGAAGAGGGCGTGGCCTTCCGCTCGCATATTGACGGCTCGAAGCATCTTTTCTCGCCCGAAACGGTGATGGCGATTGAAAACGCGCTTGGCGCGGATATTATGATGCAGCTCGACGTCTGTTCCGCTTATCCGTGCGACCGCCGCACGGCCGAAGAAGCGATGCGCCGCTCTCTGCGTTGGGCGGAGCGCTGCAAAAAAGCGCATGCGCGCGAGGATCAGGCGTTGTTTGGCATCGTGCAGGGCGCGTTTGAGCGCGATCTGCGCATTGAAAGCGCGCGGGCGCTTGCGGATATGGACTTTCCCGGCTACGGGATCGGCGGCCTTTCCGTAGGCGAACCAAAGCCGCAGATGTACGAACTGCTTGAGGCGACGACCCCCGAACTGCCCGCGGAGAAGCCGCGTTACCTTATGGGCGTCGGCTCTCCGGATTGCCTGATCGAGGGCGCGCTGCGCGGCGTGGATATGTTCGACTGCGTGCTGGCGACGCGCATCGCGCGCAACGGCACCGTTTTCACGCCGAACGGCCGCATGGTGCTGCGCAACGCAAAATATACGCACGATTTTAGTCCGATCGATCCGGAGTGCGATTGTTACGCCTGCCGCAACTATTCGCGCGCATATATCCGTCATCTGTTCAAGGCGGAGGAAATCCTTGGCGCGCATCTTTGCAGCGTTCATAACCTGCGCTTCCTTCTGCGGCTGATGGAGCGCGTACGCGCTGCCATTGAGAATGATACGCTCGAACAGCTGCGCGACGAATTCTACTCCCGCTACGACATGACCCGCACGTTCTAAAAGCAAAAAGCGGCTTTCTCCGGAGGTGTGCAAGGGGGCCTCTCTTTCTCCTGAAAGAGAGACCCCCTCGCCAAAAACTCCCGTTTTTCTTTATCATTCCCAAACGTATGCTTCCGTTTCGCCCAGCGTCGTCAGCAGATCCGCGGCCTGCAGGACGACGATCGAATCACCGGGTTTGAGATGCACGACCTCGGCGCGGAGCGTGTTTTCGTTGACATATTCCGTTTCGCATACGTCATGACCGACGCGAATACGGCTGTATTCGGTGAAATGCTCGCCGGTAACGGTGAGGACGTTGTCCTCATAGGATGCGCCGGTAATGACGATGGGGTAGAGTCCCATCTGCATATCGGTCTTTTCGTAGGCAGAAATGTCCTTGTAAACAATCTTGTCGCCATAGAGCATGTCGTATTCGAGCGTCTGCAGCGCCTGCTGATAATCCGGATTCTCCGAGTAATGCTGGTGAAGTTTGGTGATCAGGCCGTTATCCATGCCGAGCCGCTGAAGCACGTATGCGCCAAGCTGATAGCTGTGCAGGTCGCGATCCTGCTTGGGCAGGTCGTAGTTTGCCCAGATAAGATATTCCGTCTGGAAGAGCGTGCTGCGGGTGAACTGCTCGGCGTTGAGCGCCAGAGAGGGCAGATGATCGCCATAAAAGACGAGCACGGTCGGCTCATTGCGCATGGAAAGCCGGTTCACAAGCGCGCTGAGGAAGCTGTCCACCTGGTGCAGCTGCCCGAGATAATACTCATAAGCGTTTCGCTCCGCTTCATCTTCGACGCCCGTCACGCGAATGACAGGCGCGCCCTCAATGGGTTCGGACGGATATTTTCCGTGCAGCTGCACGGAAATGGCGTAAACAAAATCCGGTCCTTCTGTGCTGTTGAGCGTGGAAAGAATTTCGCTCGTGAGCATGGAGTCGTTCGCCCAGCCGATAATATTGCGCGTGATGTGGCTCATATACTCAATCGGTTCGAAGGTGTCAAAGCCGAGGGAACCGTAAACGATGTTGCGGTTATAGAACGTGCCGGTATTGTTGTGCATGGCGTGCGCGGTGTAGCCCAGTTCCTTGAGGTTGAAGGCCATGCTTTCGCACGCTTCCTCCAGCAGGATCGTCTGGAACGGATATTCGCCCGCGCCGAAGTGTTCCAGGTTCATGCCCGTAAGCACTTCAAATTCCGTATTGGCCGTGCCGTTTCCGACGCCGGGAACGGTCAGCAGTCCCGTCGAGCAGCGCGTTTTCAGCGCGGAGAAGACAGGAACCGGGTTCGTTTCATACGTCAGCCCGTCGATATAGTGCGGATCGAAGAACGATTCAAGCTGCAGGAAAATGATGTTCGGCTTGACTTCTGGCTCTGCTGTGCTCTTTTGCGGAAGCGCTGCGAGGATCTCTTCCACGCTCTGCTCGGAATAGGTTTCCGGCTGATCGACTCCGCGATCAATCATACTCCAAAGCAGGCTGAAACAGAAGCCGTTCTTGTCGTACGCTTCGTTGACGTCGGAAAAGTTGCTCTTCAGTCCGCCGGAAGTCAGGAAGACGGTGCCGTAGGCGGCGATCAGAATGGCGGAACCAAGCGTCTGCATCAGCGCCTGACGGCAGAGGCGCTGTTTTTTCGGCGCTTTGCGCCATAAAAACACAAACGCCGTCACCAGCGCCACAATGCCTGCGCCGATGAGCGCCAGCTGCCAGACGGTCATGTAAACCGTGCTGATGGCGATTCCGGTGCGCAGAATGGCGAAGTCGATCGCCTCCAAAGGGGTGATCCGGTAATAAAGCACGATGCAGTTCGCCGCGCCCAGTCCAAGCCAGACGACGAACGGGATCATTTCGCTGAAAAGCCTGTGGCGGAAAAACAGCGCGAATGAAAGCGTGAGGAAGATGATCAGCGCGTTATAACAGAAATTTGCCGGGCTGGAGAGCATGAACCATACGCCGTCCAGAATCGAGTGACGCGAAAACATTTCGATCGCGAGCGTCAGCGCGAGGGAGACGATCGCCGTGCGCCAGAAAAGCGCGCGGTCGAACGGCGCGGCGGAAAGACGCTTTTTTTCCTTCATTTGCAGCTTGCCTCCGGTTGCAGTCGTATTGCCCGGATACTTTATCATAGTTTCGGCGCGAAAGCAAGCATAAGCTTTGCGCGCAGGGAGATACTACCTCTTATTCCAGAAAACAAGGAGGAAGAACGGATGGAAAAGATCAGGGTAGTGCAATATGGCTGCGGGAAAATGTCCAAATACATTCTCCGCTATCTTTACGAAAAGGGCGCGCAGATTGTCGGCGCGATCGACGTGAACCCGGCGATTGTCGGCATGGATATCGGAGAGTATGCGGGGCTTGGTTTCAAAACGGGCGTGCTGATCAGCAACAACGCCGACGATGTGCTCGACCATTGCGACCCGGATATTGCCGTGGTGACGCTGTTCAGCCTCGTTTCCGACTGCTTCGACCATTACGCGAAATGCCTCTCGCGCGGCATTAACGTAATCACCACCTGCGAAGAAGCGACCTACTGCTGGACGACCGACCCGGCGCGCGCCAACAGGCTGGATGTGCTGGCAAAGGAAAACGGCTGCACGTTCGTTGGTTCCGGCATGGAGGACTGCTTCTGGGTGAACATGGTGGGACTGGTCGCGGGCGGATGCCATAATATCCGCAAAATCGAGGGCGCCGTCAGCTATAACGTGGAGGATTACGGCCTCGCCCTTGCCAACGCGCACGGCGTGAACCTGACCCCTGAGGAATTCGAGGCGCAGATCGCGCATCCCGAAACGCTGGAACCTTCGTATGTCTGGAACAGCAACGAAGCCCTTGCGCAGAAGCTTGGACTTTCGATTAAAAGCCAGACGCAGAAATGCGTGCCGTATTTTCATGAGGGCGATCTGTATTCCGCCACGCTCGGCAGGACGATTCCGCAGGGCAACTGCATCGGCATGGCGGCCGTCGTCACGACGGAAACATTCCAGGGAATTACGCTGGAAACGCAGTGCATTGGCAAGGTATACGGCCCGGACGACGGCGATATGTGCGACTGGAAAATTACCGGCGAACCGGATACGGAGTTCCATGTCGTAAAGCCCGCGACGGTCGAGCATACCTGCGCCACGATCGTCAACCGAATTCCGAGCGTACTGCGCGCTCCGGCGGGAATGATAACGCTTGATCAGCTTGACGAGATCGAATACATGGCCTATCCGATGGAAATGTACGTATAATAAACGCGCCGGAAGACTTACTCTTCCGGTGCGTCTTCCCGCAGTTTGACGGCTTTTGCGGCCATTCTGCGGCGGGAATCGCTCATTGCGGCGTAGTGGCGGCGCGTGGTATTTACATCCGCATGGCCAAGCACGTCGGCGACGAGGTATATATCGCCCGTTTCGTTGTAAAGCGTCGTGCCGTAAGTGCTGCGCAGCTTGTGGGGACTGATTTTCCGCTTGAGCGGCGCGGCAATTGCGGCATATTTTTTGACGAGGTTTTCGATGGCGCGCTGCGTTATGCGCCGCTTCTGCAGCGAGAGGAACAGCGCTTCCTCGTGGCCTTCGAGCGGTTGAACCTGTTCGCGCTCCTTCAGATACGCGCGCAGCGCGTCCGCGACTTCGTCGGAGAAATAAAGAATCATTTCCTTGCCGCCTTTGCGCGTGACGAGCATGGAGTTTTCCTCAAAACTCAGATCGCCGACGTTCAGTCCGACGCATTCGCTCACGCGGATTCCCGTGCCCAACAGCAGCGTTAGAATCGCGACGTCCCGAACGCGCGTATGCGCGGTATAGGTCTTCTGCCGCTCGCCAAGCCCCTCGCCGCTTTCGGCCGCGTCGAGCAGGCGCGCTACCTCGTCCGGTTCCAGGCGGATGATCTCCTTTTGATGCAGCTTCGGCAGGGGAACGAGCGCGGCGAGGTTGCCGGGGATATACTTATGCGCGAAAAGATACTGGTAAAACGAGCGCAGCGAGCAGAGCTTGCGCATTTTTCCTGCTTCGGCGTTTTCAATCGGCTCGTCGGAGTTCGTCTTGCAATAGAGCGTCAGGTAGTTCGGATAGCGCTCGATGTCTTCCTGTGTGATACGGCGGATGTCGTCCAGCGTCATCGAAGGAATATCGATATCGCCGAACGGTACGCGCTCCGCTTTGAGGTAATTGAAAAACAGGCGCAGATCGTATAGATAGCCCAGTCGGGTCAGCGCGGAATACTGATCCTCGATTGAGAGAACGAAATCGCTTACAACCGGCGGAAGCTCCCTGCGCATTTCGTCGATCAGCTTTTTGAGGCGAAGGGTGTTTTCTTTCGCGTAGGATTGCGTCTTGCTCATACGGCCTCCCGCGCCGCGTCGCGGCGATCCATGCACGCAAGCGAGCCGGCCGGCACGCCGATGCGCCGCGCGATTACGCTGCATTTTGCCATCAGCAGGAAATAGAGGTTTTCGTCCCGTCCGCCCAGGCTTTCGTAATTGCCCTGTCCCTTGGCGATAATCACGTCCGCGCGGTCGTAAACGCCGCGAAATGCAGGGCTTACGCTGTCGAGCATCGTACCGGCCGCGCCGCTGCCGTTGCTGACGACCTGCGCGTACGCATCGATACCGACGCGATACGCGTCTTCTTCGATCGAATCGTTCAGCACGGGCGCGCCGCGCACGCCGAAAAACATCTCCGCATCCGGATTACACGCACGGATTTTTTTCAAAAGCAGCTTGTCAAGGCAAATTTCGCCGCAGTTGTCTCCTAGGTAAAGAATGCGTTTCGCTTTCTGGATTTCGCGCGCAAGCGCGCTTACGCGGTCGATTGCAAACGCACGGCCGGCGTCGAGCGCGAACCGGCGCACGATTTCCGCCTCCGTCGGCTCGGTTCCCGGCGCAAAATCGATGATGTTGCCCAGGATCGCGTACCGTACCGCCTGCTCGAACGGATCGTCCGCGCCGTCGATCGCGCGCTCCAGCGCGTCCAGCATCGAGAGCATCAGGTCGTTGTAGCGCCTGCGGGTTTCATGATACGGATCGGTGCAGCCGGTTTTCTCGCGCAAAAGCGCAAATACGTCGCCCACGAGATCAGGCGCGGGCCGGGAAAGATCCGTCTGCGAAAGGCGCGCGAAAAAGCTTTTCAGAAGTGGCTCGCGGTCTTTTTCTTCACAGGACATCTCCACAACGCGAACAGCCTGGCCGACCAGGCAGGACAGACATTGGTATACGGGCTTCATTCGTTTTCTCCAAATTCGTTTTTCAGCGCCCTGCGGCGGCGATGGCGACGCACGCACAGCGCGACAATCGCCGTTACGGCGGCTGTTGCGGCCAGATAGGGCAGCGCCAGCACAAGGAAAATCAGCATATCCGAGAAAAACTCGCCTGCTTCTCGGAGCGAAATTTTCACCGCGTCGCCAAGGCGCGCGGGAAGGCTCGTTTCCGCCTTGTCCTCGCTGACGGCGATTTCCCGCAGCGTCAGGTTGACGACGGACGTTTCCGAATAGGAATCCCAGCGGTTCAGGCTGCCCTGCAGGTTTTCGATTTTATACTGCAGATCGGCCAGACTGTTTTCAATTTCGATAATATCGGCGACGTCCTCCGCCTGCGCGAGCAGTTCGGTCAGACGTTCCCGCTGCGCTTCATAAATCGCCTTGCGGCTTTCGGTATCGTAGTAGTTGGCGGAAACGTCCTGCGCGCTCGTTTCGAGGTTCTTCAGAGAACCGATCTGTTTTACGTCGGCAAGAAAATCGTCCAGCCTGTCGGCGGGGATGCGCAGCGTCAGGCTGGCGCGGCGGGAATCCGCTTCTCCGCTGGCAGACTGGTATTCCGCCCATCCGCCGTATTGCTGCATCGCAGTCAGGATCGCGTTCAGATCGTTTTCATAGTTCGTTGTGTTCAGGCTGACAGAGGCCGTGCGCAGAATAATCTGCCGCTGCGCCGTGCTCTCCGTCGCGTTCGCGGGCGCCGCGCTGCCGACCTCGTCCATCATCACAAGATCGCCTGCGCTGGAATTGGCGGCAGCCATCAGCCTTGTCGAAGCGCCGGAGCTGTAGCTCGAATAGGAGGAAGAAACGTCTGCCTGCGGGCAGGAAGTCAGTCCGGGCTGCAGAGCGCGCGTGAGCATCGTGCCGCCGACGAGAAAAATCGCCGCTGCGACGGCCGCCGCGCCATAACGTCCTCTGCGGGTGAAACGATGGGATTTACCGCTTTTTTTCATCTGATTCGCTTCCTTTTCTACCGCCGCGCGCCAGCCCGTCCGAAACGCTTCCGGCGCTTGCACGCCTTCGTTCAGTCCGCGCAGCTCCGCGGCGATTTGCTGATATTCGGAAAGCGGCGCATCGTCATTCTTCCTTTTTTCGCTCATGCCTGCCGCCTCCCTTCACTCTCTTGGACGCTTGCCGATGAAAAAAGTTCCAGATTCTGGTAATTTTCCGTCAGAAATTGTTTCAGTTTTTCCCGCGCGCGGTTAATACGCGACTTTACCGTGCCCACGGGCAGGGCGAGAATTTCGGAAATTTCGTCGTAGGGGAGACCTTCCACATCGCGCAGCACAAGCGCAGCGCGCATATTCGCCGGGAGCGCCGCGATCGCCTCGTTCAGGGCGCGCTTGCGCGCGGAAGATTCATAGCACGCCTCCGGGTTACTCGCGTGCGTCTCATCCTCGGCGGGAGAAAAGCCGTCCTCCGTCATCGCATCGAGCGAAACCGACGGTCGGTATTTTTGTCTGCGCAGCAAGTCCAGGCAAGTGTTCGTTGCGATGCGGTAACACCAGGTTGTCAGCGCAGACTGATAGCGGTATTTGGGCATCGCGCGCCAGATGCGCAGCATCGCCTCCTGCGCGCAGTCGAGCGCATCCTCGCGGTTCCCGGCAATGCGCAGGCAAAGCGCATAAAGCTGCCGCTCGTATGGCGCCATCAGCGTTTCAAACGCCATGGCGTCTCCGGCGGCAGCCTGCCGTATCAGCGTATCTTTTGACAAATCCAGATTCATGCGGAATCCCTCCCTGATAAAGACGGACGCGGAAGCATAAATCCTGCCGGAAAAATCTGCCTTTGCTTATGCCTTTCCGGCTTTTTTGAAGCTGAGCCGGCTTTCCTTGCCCGCAATCAGACGCGCGATATTCGCACGGTGGGAAAACACAACGACCGCTACAACCAGCGCTGAAATCACAGCGAAAGCAATTCGCCCCTGACGCAGACCGGAAACGAGCGCATAGACGGCGAAGCAGAGTTCACCCACGATGTTGCCCAGCGATACATAGCGCGTCAGCGCCATCAGCGCAATACTGACAACCATGCAGCACGCCACAGGAACCGGCGCGACAAGAATCAGCGCGCCGACCGACGTGGAAACGCCTTTGCCGCCGTGAAAATGGAAAAATACCGGCCACACGTGCCCGAGCACCACGCAAAGCGACGCGGCCAGTTGGCCCGCCTCGCCCGCAAGCGCAAGGCCGATAGCGCTCGCCAGCATGCCCTTTGCCAAATCGCCCAGGAAGGTGATCAGCGCGCTGGCAAGCCCCAGCGTGCGCAGCGCGTTTGTTGCGCCCGTGCTGCCGCTGCCGTGCTTGCGCAGGTCAATCTTGCGCGAAGCCCAGCCGACCACAAGCCCGGTCTGAAAATTTCCCAGCAGATAACCGATTGCAATCGATGCGAGCAAAGGCCAGACATTCATGCTTAATCCTCCTTCTTCTTCTCGCGAAGAATAAACCGGATCGGAGTGCCCTCAAAGCCGAACGATTTGCGGAACTGGTTTTCGAGGTAACGCTCATAGGCGAAATGCATGAGCTCTTCATCATTAACGAACAGGATAAACGTCGGCGGCTGCGTGCTCTGCTGCGTGCCATAGTAAATTTTCAGGCGGCGGCCGCCGGTCATCGGCGTCTGCTGCGCCAGCTGCGCGTCGGCGAGGACGTCGTTGAGAACGCCTGTCGTCACGCGTTTGCAGGTCTGCGCGTACGCATCATCGACGGCGGTCATCAGCTTCTGCACGCGAGATCCGGTCAGCGCCGAAAGGAACACCACCGGCGCCCATGCCATGAACTTCAGATCGGAGATTACCTTTTTGCGCATGGATTCCATCGTGGACGTATCTTTCTCGATCGCATCCCATTTGTTGACGACAATGATCGCCGCCTTGCCTTCGCTTTCGACGACGCCGGCGATTTTGCTGTCCTGCTCGGTTACGCCGTCGTTTGCGTCGATGACGATCAGCGCAACGTCGCAGCGGCGGATGGCTGCAAGCGAACGCACAACGCTGTAGCGCTCCAGAGAGTTTTCCTCAATGGCACGCTTGCGGCGGATGCCCGCGGTATCAATCAGGTTATAGCGCCTGCCATCCACCTCGAACGGCGCGTCGATCGCATCGCGCGTCGTGCCGGGAATATCCGAAACCATTACGCGTTCCTGACCGAGCAGACGGTTAACGAGCGTCGACTTACCAACGTTCGGACGGCCGACGACGGCAATATTGATCGGCGCGTCTTCGTCGTCCGTCTCTTCCGGCTGCGCCGGAAAATGATGAACAACCTCGTCGAGCAGATCGCCCAGTCCCATCATATTTACGCTTGAAATGGCGATCGGGTCGCCCATGCCGAGCGCGTAAAAATCATAACGGTTATCGAGCATGGCGGGGGAGTCGAGCTTGTTGACAACGAGAAGCACGGGCGCTTTCGCGCGGCGCAGCATGTTCGCCACGTCCTCGTCGTCGGCCGTCAGGCCCTGCTTTCCGTCCACGAAGAACAGGATCACATCCGCCATATCCATTGCGATTTCCGCCTGATGGCGCATCTGCACGCGCAGCGGGTCGGTCGAACGGGGATCGATGCCGCCGGTGTCGATCAGCGTGAAGCGATGGTTGAGCCATTCGCAATCCGCGCAGACGCGGTCGCGCGTCACGCCTGGCACATCCTCGACAATCGCAATGCGCTGTCCGGCAATTTTGTTAAAGAAGGTGGATTTGCCGACGTTCGGACGGCCGACCACCGCGACCAGCGGTTTTACCGACATTTGATTTCCTCCTGAGATACGGGTTCTCTTTGAAAACGCGCATCGCCCTTGGAGCGAACCGTCGGACGATGCGCGCTGATTTCATTCATGAACAGCTACTGATCTTAGGGTATATCTGAAAAATTCCCTGAGACTCCATCACGGCGTCTTTTCCGCCATTTCCGCGTCGGAAAATCCGCTCGTGCTGTCGCCTCTTCCTTTTTCAGATACACCTTAGGGGCGCAGATATTCCTTGCCAACCCACTTGACCAGCGGTTCGGGCACTTTGACGCTGCCGTCAGCCTGCTGGAACTGCTCGAGAATGGCGGGGAAAACGCGGCTTGTGGCCAGACCGGAAGCATTGAGGATATGAACGAACTCGTTCTTGCCGGTCGCCTTGCGCTTGACGCGGACGCTGCCGCGGCGGGCCTGATAATCGTTGGAGTTCGAAGCGGAGGAAACCTCCTTGTAGATGCCCATGCTCGGGATCCACACTTCGATATCGTAGGTGCGGGCCATGGAAGCGGAGCAGTCGCCCGCCGCCAGCTTGGACAGCTGATAGTGCAGGCCAAGGCCGCGCACGAGCGCTTCAGCCTTGCCGACCATCTCTTCGAACGCGGCGGCGGAATTTTCCGGCAGCGCGTACTGCACCATTTCAACCTTGTTGAACTGGTTGCCGCGGATCATGCCGCGCTCTTCCGAACGATAGGAACCGGCTTCCTGACGATAGCACGGGGTGTAGGCGAAATATTTCTTGGGCAGCTCGTCCTCGGAGAGGATTTCGCCGCGATGCAGGTTGACCAGCGCGGTTTCCGCCGTGGGCAGAATAAACTGATCCCGGCGGCCTTCACGCTCGCCGACCCAGAAAACGCCGTCCTCAAACTTCGGGAACTGTCCGGCGCAGTATCCGGCTTCGTAGTTGAGAATATGCGGCACGAGCATAAACTGCCAACCGTCCTTGAGATGGGTCTCGATGAAGTAGTTGATCAGCGCCCATTCAAGGCGCGCGCCGTCGCCGGTATAAACCCACTTGCCGCTGCCGCCGAGCTTCGCTCCGCGCGGATAGTCGACAAGATGCAGGCTTTCGGCCAGCTGGACGTGGTCCTTCGGTTCAAAGTCGAAAACCGGCTTTTCGCCCCACTGATGCAGAACTTTGTTGTTCTCCTTGCCGCCGGGAAGCACGTCCGGATCGGGCAGGTTCGGAAGGCCGGCCACGAAATCGGTGATCTGCTTGCCAATCGCGTCGGCTTCTTCGTCGAGCGCCTTGATCTGTTCGCCGATCTGGCGCACTTCTTCAAACAGCGCGGTGGTATCCTCGCCGTTTTTCTTCATGCGCGGCACCTGCGCGGAAAGCTGATTGCGCTTAGCCTTCAGCGCGTCGCCTTCAGTCGCCAGCGCACGCTTTTTCGCGTCCAGCGCCAGCGTTTCGTCAAAATTGACAATGCACCCTTTATTGGCAAGCAAGCGCTCGACCTCGCGAGGCTCTTTGCGGATGCGGTTCATATCCAGCATGGTATAACCCCTCCCAATTCCTTTTGCATAAGCTGCAATATTATAATGCGCAAAAGCGCGCCCTGTCAAGCAAAGCGGCGGTTCATTTGTTTTCGTCGGCCTTTTCGGCGCTTTCGTGGCGCGTCCGCTCGTCCAGCAGGCGGGAAAGTTCCTCCATGAAGGACTGAATATCGCGGAACTGCCTGTAAACGGAGGCAAAGCGGATATAGCTGACCTCGTCGATTTTGCGCAGTCCGTCCATGACCATCTCGCCGATTTTTGCCGAAGAAATCTCCTGATCCAGTTCGTTATACGCCTGCATCTCGATCTCGCGCACAAGCCGGTCGATTTCAGGCATGGATACGGAGCGCTTTTCGCAGCTTTTGATAATGCTGCGGCGAATCTTTTCCGAATCAAACGATTCGCGGCTGCCGTCCTTTTTGATCACCAGCAGCGGAACCGCCTCGACCTTTTCGTAAGTTGTGAAACGGCGGCCGCAGGTTTCGCACTCGCGGCGGCGGCGGATGGCGTTGCCATCGTCGGTCGGCCGGGAATCTACAACGCGGCTTTCCGTCCCGTTGCAGTAAATGCACTTCATTCGGTTGCCTCCCTTTGCTTCTGCCTTTTACAGCTTCATCTATTATAATGCAAACGGAAGGCGCACGTAAAGGGCTCCAGGAAAAATATGTTAATTTTCCGCGTCAAAACGGACGAGAATCACGTCGTCTCCGATGCGGCAGATCTGCGGCCAGGGGATGACGAGGCCCTTTTTTTCTCCGCGCAAAAGCGCGAGAAAATCAAACCCGCCCGGCACGACCAGCGCCTCCACGCAGCCGGTCGTCGCGTCGAACTCGATATCCATCACCTTGCCCACGCGCATTCCGTTTTCAATGTTGACAACGTCTTTCTCCTTCAATTCCGAAAGGCTCATCGCGCACACCTCCGGACTATTGTATGCGGCGGACAAAGTGTGCTATAATAAAACGGCTGTCGATTATTTTTCAGGAGGACGGAATGCGAAATTTGACGGGGCCGGCGCGCTGGGCGCTGCAAATGCGGCTGGCGATGCGCAAATCGCCGGACGGCGCGCTGCAAAAGCGCATGGAGACGACGGTTTCGCCCTATGCGCCCGCCGGCTGGTGCGCGGGCGTGCGCCGTACGGACGGAAGCACGGAATTCGCCTTTGGCGGAGAAGCGATCCGCAGCGAAACCGCCGTTTCGCGCGATACGATTTTCCGTGTCGCTTCCGTTTCGAAGGTGATTACCGCCGCTGCCGCCGCGTCGCTGGCGCGGGCCGGAAAGCTCGATCTGGACGGCGACGCGGGGGAGATGTTCGGCTTTCCGATTCGCCCTGCCATAACGCCGCGCCAGCTGCTCACGCATACCGCAGCCCTCTCCGACGACGCGTATAACCGGGCGGCGGAAACAGGAAACTTCCCGCCGCTCAACGAGCTGATCAGGAAAAGCTTCGCGGCCTGGAAGCCGGGGGAGCGTTTCGCCTATTCCAACCTTGGCGCGGGCGTCGCCGGGATGCTGGTTGAGAAAACAGCTGAAATGCCATTCGACGACTATGTGCGGCGGGCGTTCTTTCAGCCATACGGTCTGGACGCGTCGTTTCATCCGCAGCGCATCGCGGAAAAGGAAAAGCTCGCGAACTGTTACCGCGTGCCGGGATACGCGCTGGCTTACGACGCGCGGAAAATCGCGGCGCAGCCGCCCGACGAAACGATCGATCCGCTGCGGCACTATAACGTCCCGGCGGGCAAACTGATGATTTCAGCGCCCGCGCTGCTGGAAACCCTCGTGCGGCTGGCGCGCGAATATCCGGAGCTGTACGAGCCGCAGGGAAAATCCGGACGCGGCCTGGGCATGGCCATAACACGCGGCGTTTTTCGCCGCAATGCGACGATCGTGGGCTATCAGGGCGTGGCTTACGGCGCGGTCTGCGAGGCCTGGCTGAACCCGGAGGACGGCGCGGCTGCCGTACTTTTAACAAACGGCGCAAAAATGCGTTCGACCGGCGCTTTGCAGCATATTGGGCAGGACGGCGTCGCGGCGCTGTTCGATTTCGCTTACGAATAAAGGAGAAAACATGATTCACGGCAATCTGGAAGGAATCCGCGCGCAGCTGATTAAAGAAATGGAATCGCTCTACGCGCTTGAGTTTGACGGAGAACACTTTGCTCCGCCGGAGCTGATTGCGGCGATGGCGCGCTACACCGGCGTCATTCGGCGCGAAATCAGCGTATATATCAGCCGGGACGGCGACGTGCTCGACGTGTCCATCGGCGACAGCGGCAGCGTGCCGCTGCCCGAGGTGCGCCTGCGCCGCAGCCTGGACAGGCTTTGCGGCGTGCGCTGCCTGCACACGCATCCGGACGGCAACCCCGAGCTTTCGGACGTCGACCTGAACGCGCTGGTGAAGCTGCGCTTCGACGCAATCGCGGCCATCGGCGTGCTGGGCGATAAAGCGACGGGGATTCAGGCGGCGTTTCTGGGGGAACGCGAGAACGGCGTTCCAACGCCGCAGGAAACGGCGCTGGTTCCGATCAACCGCATCCCGCAGGAGGAATGGATGGCGCGCATCGAAGAAAGCGACCGTCTGCTTGTCGCAACTGCGGGAGACGACGCGACGGACAGGCCGGAGCGCGCGCTGCTGGTGGGCATCGAAAGCGTGGAGTCGCTGCGCGAACTTGCGTCGCTGGCCGAAACCGCCGGCGCGGAGGTGGTCGACGTAACGCTGCAAAAGCGCGATAAACCCGAAAACGCTACGTACGTGGGGCTCGGTAAGGCGCAGTCCATCGCGCTGGACGTTCAGGGCGAAAACTGCGATATGATCATCGTCGACGACGAACTGACGGGCGTGCAGACGCGCAATCTGGAAGAAATCGTCGGCGTAAAGGTAATCGACCGGACGACGCTGATCCTCGATATTTTCACCCAGCGCGCCAAAACGCGCGAAGGCAAATTGCAGGTCGAAATGGCGCAGCTGTCCTATCAGCTGCCGCGGCTCATCGGCGAGGGCGTATCGCTTTCACGGCTCGGCGGCGGCATCGGCACGCGCGGTCCGGGCGAAACAAAGCTGGAAATCAGCCGCCGCCGCATCCGTAAGCGCCTGAGCGATCTGCGCCGCGAGATCGACGATCTTGCGAATCAGCGCACCGTGCAGCGCAAGCGGCGGCAGAAGAACGCTGTGCCCGTCGTCGCGCTGGTCGGCTATACGAATACCGGCAAGTCGACGCTGCTCAACGCGCTTTCCGACGCGGGTGTCCCGGCGGAAGACAAGCTGTTCATGACGCTCGACCCGGTCATGCGCCGCGTGACGCTGCCTTCCGGCGGCGAGTTTCTGCTTGTCGATACGGTCGGGTTCATTCGCAAACTGCCGCATACGCTGGTCGACGCGTTCCGTTCCACGTTGGAGGAGGCGACGCTCGCCGACCTGCTGCTCGTCGTTTCAGACGCTTCAAACGACGATTTTATGCAGCAGCGAGAGGTTGTCATGGGCGTGCTCGGCGAACTGGGAGCGGGTGACAAGCCGATGATCGACGTGCTGAACAAGATCGACAAGCTCGACGACGTGCCGAACGTGCCGGGCGCCGTTCGAATTTCGGCCGCGCAGGGCGCGGGCCTGGACACGCTGCTGGAAAAGATCGGCAAGACCGTTTTTGCCGCTCAGAAAACGGTAACGCTGATGATCCCGTACGCGAAGGGCAGCATTTTGAGCGACCTGCATGCGGGTGCAACGGTGCTCGACGAGCAATACGAAGCGGAGGGCACGCGCGTAACGGTACGCCTGGAGCGCGTGAAGCTGGACAGGGCGCTTTCCGTTCTCGGAAAAGAAGCGTTGATCGAAGAAAAATAAAAAAGGAGCCTGCGATGAAAAAATTCGGAGCTTTGCTGTTTGCGTTTTTGCTGCTTGTTTCCTGCGCGGCTTTCGCCGGGGAGGACGCGGTCTTTGAGTTTTCCGCCGGGAGCGCGGTGACGGGGGAATCCGCGCAGAGCGCGGCTGAAAAAACGCAGCAGGAAGAAAGCGGCGTTCCCTGGACGTTTCCGATTGCGCGGGAAATTCTGGACGATCCGGACGGCGTGCTGATTCTGGTCAACAAGGAAAACCTGCTGGAAAAAAGCTATCCGGATCAGAGCACGCTCGTCACGGCAACGGTGCGCAAGGCTTCCAGCTCGAAAATGCAGGGGCGCGATATCGCGTACGCGGCGCTGGAAAAAATGTTTGCGGGCGCGGAAGCCGACGGAATCAAGCTGTATCTCAAATCAGCCTATCGAACCTACCGCACGCAGGAAGTAATGCATTACAATCGCGTTCAGAAGCTCGGCTATGACGACGGCGTGGTGCAGGAAGCCGGCGCATCGGAGCATCAGACCGGCATGGCGTTCGACGTGATCTGCAAATCGTTCCTGGATAAAAAGATGTCCGCCGCGTTCGATAAGACGGATGAGGGCAAATGGCTGGCGGCGCATTGCGCCGAATACGGCTTTATCATCCGTTACCTGGAGGGCAAGGAAGACATTACCGGCATCGCTTACGAACCTTATCATTTCCGCTACGTCGGCGTGGAGGTGGCTACCTATATGATGGCAAACAACCTCACGCTTGAAGAATTCACAGCCGAGGCGCGCCGGGCGATCACGCTCTACGATGCCGGAATGGACTGGGACACGCCGCTCGAGCCCGTCCCGCAGCCGGAACAGACGTTCGAAGCGGAAACGGACGATTTCACTTTTTGAACACAGGGGGCCGAAAGCATGAAGGATGTTGTGATTTACACGGACGGCGCCTGCTCTGGAAACCCCGGCCCGGGCGGCTGGGCGGCGCTTTTACGATACGGCGAGCACGTGAAGGAAATGAGCGGCTCGCAGCCGCAGACGACGAACAACCGCATGGAAGTTTTTGCGGCGATTCAGGCGCTGGGCGCCTTAAAGCAGCCCTGCCGCGTCACGCTCTGTTCGGATTCGGCTTATCTGGTTAACGCCTTCGAGAGGGGATGGCTGTCGAACTGGCAGCGCAACGGCTGGAAGAACGCCGCGAAGCAGCCGGTTGAAAATCAGGATCTGTGGCAGATTCTATTGATGACGATCAAAAAGCACGGCCATCAGGTGAAATTTCAAAAAGTTCCCGGCCATGCGGACAACGTCGACAACAATCGCTGCGACGAATTGGCGCGCGCCGCGTCTAAGGAGGCTGTAGAAAACGCCTCAAAGGCCGAGGAAATGCGAAAAGTGATTGAAGCAGCGATAAAAGGAGAGGGATAAATCTATTCGCAAAAGGCATCTTTTACGAATAGATTGCTACGCAATCT